>DMLD01000071.1 GCA_003453515.1 Lachnospiraceae bacterium | reverse complement strand
GGAGCGCCGTGCCACGAGGAGCGTCTCGAGGGAGCGCTTGAGGTCTTGAAAAAATATCCCGACATAGAGCTTGTGGGAGTCGACTATGACAGGGAGTCGGATAAACGCGCGGAGCAGATAACCGACAGATATATCGAAGCAAATCCCGATCTGAAGGGTATGATCTGCTGCAATATGGTAAATCCCGTCGGCGCGGTGCACGCCGTAAAAAAGAGAGGACTGGACGGACAGGTGACCATAGTCGGCATGGATCATGATGAGAGGGCGCTCAGATACCTGCGCGAAGGCGATATCTACTGTCTGGGCGTGCAGGACTGCTACTCGATCGGCTTTGATACCATGCAGGTCGCCGTCAAGGTTGCGGATGGGCTTTTGCCGGGTGAGATGTATGAAAAGCTGACGGCGGAAAAAACAACAATGATTTACAAAAAGGATGCTGCGGATATGCTGTATAAGCTGTATGGCGAAGAGTAGTACGCGGCTGCAGACAGGATAATAAAGAGGGACATCGTGAAGAAAAAGATTGTACGGATCATACGAAGATGCATGAATTCGGTGACTGTCGGTATTCTTGGATTTTTGATCATAGCGCTTGTGCTCATTTCCACGTCTATTTATAACACAAGGCTTTCGGAGAAGAGTGCCGATGAAAGCGTCCATGCCATAAGTGAGTTCTACCTGAAGGAGCTGGGCGAGAGAAGGTCATTTACCATACACACAAGGATCAAGCAGATCGAAGAAAATCTGATGCATGCCTTTGAGATAGCCAAGGACAGAAGGCTGAAAAATCAGAGCGAGCTCAGAGCCTTTTTGGAGGAGATACGTGAGCTGTACGGCTACGAGAGGGTGGCTGTGGTAGATGAACAAAAGCTCCTCTACACCGCGCACGCGACTATGTCCGGAGTCAGCAGGTATTCATTTTTATCGGACGAGATAACCAAGCCGAGGGTCTATACGATGAATCTGTACAGGGCGCATAAGCAGGTCATACTTGTTGTGCCGCTCAAGGGAATGCGGGTCGGAAGCAATACGCTTAAGATCGCATTTATCAGGATAAATCTGTCGGCGATACTCAACGAGATAATCTCGCAGACCGATGATACCGAGACCGTAAGTAAGGTCTACTACAACAACGGTCAGAACATGGTTAAGGTCGATGAGAAAGAAGAGGATAATATCCTGCAGATGCTCAAGGATTCCGAGTTCGTGGACAACCACAGCTATACGGATCTCAATGATGATTTCTATGAGTGCAAGACCGGCTTTACATCCTACAAGTCGGGGGATGCCATCAATTATATGTACTATACTCCGGTCGAGGGGACGAAGTGGATATATGCCGTGACGATACGGGAGAGCTCGATCAGCAACAATGTCAGCTCGATAAAGGATTCCATGCTTGTGAGAAATAACTTGCAGATCATTACGATCATAGTGGTCATGATCATCGCGTTTACGATGTTTATACTGTATTCAAGGCGTATGGAGAGGGAGGAGAAGCGCCATCTCGTGAAGCTCTCACAGACGGATGCCATGACGGGGATATACAACCGCGGAGGCGGAGAGCGGATGATAAGCGAGGCGATCGATGCGAAGGCTGAGGGGCTGTTCATATTGCTCGATGCCGACAAGTTCAAGTCCGTCAATGATAACTACGGTCATGATGTGGGCGACAAGGTGATCATATCCATAGCGGATGCGCTTAAGAGCTCGTTTAGGGATGATGATATCGTGATGCGCCTCGGCGGTGATGAGTTTGCGGTGTACGCTCCGGGCGTATGTGACAGCGACGCGGCTTCACACGTGATACGAAGATTTTTCAAGGCGATAGACGCTATAGAAATACCGGAGATGGAGAACAGAAAAATATGTGTCAGCCTCGGTGCGTGCTTCTGGTTGGTGAGTGATCCGATACACTTTGAGAACCTGTACAAGCGCGCCGATGCGATGCTTTATGACAGCAAGCAGGTCGAGGGGAACCACGTGGAGTACTGGAAGAAATAAAAAACAGGAGAAAACGGCAATGAACTGCCATTTTCTCCATTATTATGTGGGATGCCGACAGGTGCTCACTGCTTTGACATTTTCAGCGTACCGTCCTCGACATCAAGCATTATGACATCACCTTGGTGGACCTTATCCGACAGGATCAGCTTTGCCAGCATGGTCTCCACGTGCTTTTGCAGATATCTTCTAAGCGGCCTTGCTCCGAAGCTCGGGTCGTATGCCTCGTCGGCTATGAAGTCGGCGGCATTATCACTTACCCTGAGGATAAGCTCCTTTTCCGCTAGTCTTTCGTTGATATCGTTTACCAAAAGATCTATGATGCTTCGGATATTTGCCTTTGTGAGCGGCTTAAAGTATACTATCTCATCAAGTCTGTTGATAAGCTCGGGTCTGAACTGCTGTTTGAGCAGCATATCCACACCGTTTACAGCCTCCGGAGAAATATTCCCATCTGCATCTATACCGCTAAGCAACAGATCTGCGCCGAGATTGGAAGTCATGATCAGTATTGTGTTTTTGAAATCCACTGTTCGTCCGTGAGAGTCGGTGATGCGCCCGTCATCAAGTATCTGTAAAAATATGTTGAACACATCAGGATGAGCTTTCTCGACCTCGTCAAACAGAACGACGGAATACGGCTTGCGGCGCACGGCTTCCGTCAGCTGACCGCCCTCCTCGTAGCCAACATATCCCGGAGGCGCTCCGATAAGCCTCGATACGGAGAACTCCGACATATATTCGCTCATATCGATACGTATCATAGCATTTTCATCATCAAAAAGACACCTTGCCAGAC
This sequence comes from Lachnospiraceae bacterium, assembly GCA_003453515.1. Lineage (GTDB taxonomy): Bacteria > Bacillota > Clostridia > Lachnospirales > Lachnospiraceae > Eubacterium_F. Next base: position 1,633 of record DMLD01000071.1, on the reverse strand, counting down.
TCTTGGCGAGCTCCGTTTTGCCGACTCCCGTCGGTCCCATGAATAAAAATGATCCGGTGGGGCGTTTGGGATCCTTGATCCCGGCTCTTGATCTTATGATCGCCTCGCTGACTCTGGTCACTCCCTCGTCCTGACCGATGACACGCTTGTGCAGCTCGTCATCAAGGTGAAGTATCTTGTTCCGTTCACCTTCGGTAAGCTTTGCGACCGGTATACCTGTCCATCTCGATATGATCTTCGCGATCTCTTCATCGGTCACTGATTCGCTGACCAGCTTGTCTTCGCCTGATCTTTCATTTACGGCAGCTTCCGCAGCCTCCAGCTCCTTCATCAGTCCCGGAAGTGTGCCGTACTGCAGCTCGGCAGCCTTTTCCAGATCGTATTTGCTTCTTGCTATCTCTATCTGTGCGTTTACGTCCTCTATCTGAGCCTTTATCTCCTGTATTTTGTCGATACCGACCTTTTCCTCATCCCATTTTGCCATCATGGAGGTGTACTCGTCGCGATTCTCAGCCAGCTCGCCCTGAAGCTCCTCGAGCCGCTCCATGCTCATCGAGTCGGTCTCCTTTTTAAGTGCCGCCTCCTCGATCTCCAGCTGCATGATGTGGCGGTTGAGCTCGTCAAGCTCTGTCGGCATAGAATCGAGCTCGGTTTTTATCATGGCACAGGCTTCATCCACAAGGTCTATCGCCTTATCCGGCAAAAATCTGTCGGATATATATCTGTCAGAGAGCACGGCAGCGGAAACAAGGGCTCCGTCGGTGATCTTTACACCGTGAAACACCTCATATCTGTCCTTAAGCCCCCTCAATATGGATATCGTATCCTCCACATCCGGCTCGTCGACCTTCACGGGCTGAAAACGCCTCTCTAGCGCGGCGTCCTTCTCTATGTATTCGCGATACTCATCGAGCGTTGTTGCACCGATACAGTGAAGCTCGCCGCGTGCAAGCATGGGCTTCAGAAGATTTCCTGCGTCCATGGCGCCCTCTGTCTTGCCCGCACCCACTATAGTGTGCAGCTCGTCTATAAAAAGTATTATCTGACCGTCGGAATCACGTACCTCCTCAAGCACAGCCTTCAGTCTTTCCTCGAACTCACCGCGGTACTTTGCTCCGGCTATGAGTGCGCCCATATCAAGCGCGTAGACCTGCTTGTCCTTGAGCCCCTGCGGCACGTCACCTCGCACGATCCTCTGTGCCAGTCCCTCGACTACAGCCGTTTTTCCGACGCCGGGCTCGCCTATGAGCACAGGGTTATTCTTCGTTTTTCTGGACAATATCTGTATCATGTTGCGTATCTCGGAGTCACGGCCTATCACGGGATCGAGCTTCTGCTCTCTGGCTCGCTCCACCAGATCATAGCCGTATTTTTCGAGAGTGTCATACACCGCCTCCGGGTTATCGCTCGTTATCTGCCTGCCGCCGCGTACAGCCTGCAGGGCTGTGAGAAAGCGCTCCTTGTCTATACGAAAGTCGGCAAACAGAGGCTTTACCTCTTTGGATGGGTGCTTTAGCATACTTAAAAACAGGTGCTCTACGGATACATACTCATCACCCATCTGCTTTGCCTCGTCCTCGGCGTAGATAAGTACCTTGTTTAGGGCGTCTCCCATATAAACCTGTCCGCCCTC
>DMLD01000001.1:4963-6955 GCA_003453515.1 Lachnospiraceae bacterium | reverse complement strand
TGACATAGTTGGGTCTGGTGACGATACCGCACTTGTCCGGGACACTTAAGCAGCCCTCCATACCGCGCTGCTCGCCGGAGGTCTCTATCACCTCGGGATTGATAAGAACTATCCCCCCGCTGTGATCCTCGGTAACATCAACGACCGCGATCCTCTTCAATATACCAACCTGCGGCGCGGCAAGTCCGACACCGTCCGCATCATACATTGTCTCAAACATATCATCTATGAGCACCTTGATCTTATCGGTGATCTCCTTAACGCTCTTGCACGGTTTGTTCAATATCTCATCCGGGTACTCTCTGATATTCCTGATTGCCATTATACGCTCCTGCCTCCTTATGCTTTGGGTTAGATCCTTATTGTCCTGATGCCGGGATACACTGATAATATCAGCGCTTCCGCAGCTAGCCTCTGTTCAGGCTCACATATGTATTATTGTTTATCTCTGAATTCCTTATCATCTCATCTATGTCAGACATCGCCCTTTCGATAAGTCCGTCATCGGCTGACTTTATGTAAAGACAATATCTGTATCGGTCCTTCATAAAGGTTATCCGGTCGGGAGCAGGTCCTATGATGCTCATCCCCTCTGCCTGATAGCTGCTAAGCTTTTCCGCGATAAGCCCGGTATCAGCCCTTGCCACAGACTCAGATGCGGCGGATACCAAAACCTTCAGCATGGCGGAATACGGCGGATAGTTGGCAAGCCTTCTTACCGCGAGCTCATTTTTATAAAAAAGCTCCGGATCGTGCTCCGCGACCGCCCTTATGCAGTAGCTCTCCGGTTGGTAGGTCTGTATGATGAACTCTCCCGGCGTTTCTCCGCGTCCCGCTCTTCCTCCTGCCTGTTCGAGAAGCTGATAGGTCTTCTCGAAGCTTTTGTAATCTCCCTGAAACAGGCTTAGATCGGCGGCGACCGCTCCGACAAGCGTGACCCTCGGCAGGTCGTGACCCTTGACTATCATCTGTGTCCCCACGAGTATGTCAGCCTTGCCCTGCCGAAACGGCGACATGACTCTCTCGTGTCCACCCTTGTTTTTGGTCGTGTCGGCGTCCATCCTTAGCACTCTGGCTGCCGGAAACTCCTTCTCAACGAGCTCCGCGACCTTCTCCGTTCCCAGCCCGAAGGCTGCGATGTACGGAGACCCGCATGACGGGCATTTCTTTGGCATGGGTCTTGTTTCCCCGCAATAATGACATATCAGATACGGATCGTTTTTTTTGCCGTGAGCCGTCATCGAAACATCACAATGGCTACATTTTACCACAAAACCACAGCTTCGGCAAGAAACAAATCCGGCATAGCCTCTCCTGTTAAGAAAAAGCATGGTCTGCTCGCCCTTTTCGAGCCTGTCATTTATCTTCTCCTTGAGAAGTCTTCCGAATATCGAATGGTTCCTCGCCTTCAGCTCTTCTCTCAGGTCGGTCACATATACCTTGGGTAACGGCGCTCCCGTAGCGCGCTTAGTGAGCCGCAAAAGCCTGTATCTGCCCTCCATGGCGTTTAGATAGCTCTTAAGTGACGGCGTGGCAGAGCCCAGCACAAGCATGGCTGAAGAGTCCTTCGCGCGCTTCATCGCCACCTCTCTTGCGTGATACGAGGGATTTTTCTCACTCTGATAGCTCCCCTCGTGCTCCTCGTCTATGATTATGAGCCCGATGTTGTCAAACGGTGTAAACAGAGCCGACCTTGGTCCGACAACTATATCGACCTCGTGGTTTTTGGCACGCATGAACTGGTCATACCGCTCACCCACGGACATCCTGCTGTGAATGACGCTCACCCTGTCGCCGAATCTGTTTATAAACCTCGATACGATCTGGTGAGTGAGCGCTATCTCGGGAATGAGCACGATAGCCTGACGCCCTTTATGTATCGTCCTTGAAAGCATCTCCATATAGACTTCAGTCTTTCCCGAGCCCGTAACCCCGTACAGTAAAAACGTCTCGGGCTTTCCCTCACCTGCGATCCTGTCGTACTCAGCCAGT
>DMLD01000001.1:0-4857 GCA_003453515.1 Lachnospiraceae bacterium | reverse complement strand
GCCGACTTTAGCTCAGTCGGCATCCTCTGTATCCTTTTATCTGTAATGCTTATAACGCCCGCTCCTGCGAGCGCGTCCGTAACACTCTTTGTCGTCTTCAGAGCCGATCTCGCCTCGCTAAGGAGCATGGGTCCCTCTATCAGCGAGCGGATGAGCCTTGCCCTTGCCCTGCGGCCGTGGCTCTCCTCCTCATCAGCGAGCTCCATGGCTTTGGAAGCTCCGATAATTAAATTAAGCCAGTGCTGCTCCACTGACTTAACCCTTGCGCGAACCGGTAAAACGGTACGTATCGCCTCATTCATGGTAGAACCGTAATGCCTTCTGATCCACGCAGCCAGCCCCAAAAGATAGCCCTCGACAGGAAGTTCGCCCTCCCTTATGCGTAGGATACTCTTGAGCCTGTCCCTATCCCACTCGGAATCATCCTTAAGCTCGACCACATAACCAAAGGTCTCCTTATTCCCCTTACCGAAGGGAATGACCACAGGTGTACCCTCGCTTATTTTCCCCCTTAGCTCGTCGGGTATCAGATAATCAAACGGACGATCCAGCTTATCCACGGATATATTGACTATGATGCCGGCAATATCACACATGTTTCCTCCATTCCGGAGCAAAATCCTAAAGCGTTTCCCTGATCAGAGAATCCACCACCTCATCAAGATGGATCCCCCTCGACGCCTTGAAAAGCACCCAGTCACCTTCCTTTATGGTTTCCTTTAAAAGGTTTGTCAGCTCGAAGCTGTCCTTGCAGGCAACAGCCTCTATATCTGTATTCTCCTTAAGATATGACACGATCACCTTAGATTCGTTGCCTATCGTAAAAAGCATGTCAAGCCTTCTGCCCTTTGCGGCTTCACTCTCTATATATGCGCCTATGCTCCTGTGAAGCTCTTCCGATTTGTCCCCGAGTTCAAGCACGTCACCGAGCACCGCGATCCTGCGTCCGTCTCCCGGATGCGAGAATAAGGCTCTCAGGTTTGACCTGATCGAATCCGGACTCGCATTGTAGGTGTCATCTATCAGATGAGCGCCCTTGAATTCCCTTACCTCACCGCGCATGGCAAGCGGCTTGTACTCACCGACCGCCTCGGCGGCATCGTCTATATCCACTCCGTACTCAAGTCCCACTGCCATCGCAACCACAGCATTGGTCACGTTGTGATCACCCATAACGGACAGATGTACCTTCTTCTCTCCATCCGGGTAGTGAAAAATAAACCCTTCCCCGTGATCATCGGGATCCAGTCCGTCGGCATAGTACTTAAGCTCTCCGAGCTCGCCCTCGAACTCATCCTTTATTCCGTAAAACCTGGTTCCGCAGTGTCCGTCACAGCAATCATAGGGAATATTTTTCCGGACGAGATCATAGAGATCCCCGTTGGCGCAGGCAAAGAGTCTGCCGTCATCTCCGAATTCCCTTATGATGTGTCCCTTCTCGACACAGATATTTTCCCTGGTCTTGAGATTGCCTATATGGGCTACCCCTATATTTGTCATGACCGCGGCGGTCGGCCTTGCTATATCGACAAGCCTGTCCATCTCACCGGGCATACTCACACCCATCTCGAATACCGCGATCTCAGTATCCTCATCAAGCTTGAACATCATCAGGGGAAGTCCCACCTGAGAGTTCATATTTTTTAATGTGATCAGCGTCTTGTATTTCTTTTCAAGGACCGCACCGATCATTTCCTTGGTCGATGTCTTGCCGACAGAGCCGGTAACTCCGATCACCGGTATGTCAAACTGTGAGCGATACCACGCCGCGAGCGACTGCAGAGCCTCCACGGTATCCTCCACACATACGCATGCACCGGGATTTCCCTCAACCTCGACATGCTCGGAGGATATCACGCAAGCCGCGCCGTTTTTCAAGACCTCGGGGATGTACTCGTGAGCGTCAACTCTCGCACCTATGATCGGCACAAAGAGCTCACCCTCTCCAACCTCGCGCGAATCCGTGTGGACACCGCTTACGGTATCGCAGGAATCACCCCAGAGAAGCTTACCGCCGACAGCCTCACATATATCACTTACAGAAATAGGTCTCATCCATACCTCCGATCAGTATATCAACCATAATAATTATAATCCAATACTATCCGTGGAAATCATGCGTCTCCGATGACATCGCTCATATCATAGAGCCCCGGCTGCTTGCCTACCATAAACCTTGCAGCGCTTATCGCGCCCTTGGCAAATACTGCCCTGCTGTACGCGCGATGTGACAGCGTTATTACCTCATCCTGACCCGCAAAGATCACATCGTGATCACCGACTATCGTCCCGCCGCGAACCGCCGAGATACCGATCTCATTGGCACTTCTCTTCTCGGATCTGCCCGTCCTGTCATACACGTACTCGAATTTGTTATCAGCCGCCTCATTGATAGCATCCGCAAGCGCCAGAGCCGTACCCGACGGAGCGTCGACCTTGCGGTTGTGGTGCTTCTCCACTATCTCGATATCGAAGCCCTCATCTGACAGCCCCTTTGCAACATCCTTCAAAAACTTCATGATGATGTTTATTCCGAGCGACATATTTGCGGAACGGAGCAGCGGTACCTTCTTCGAGAACTCGTTGATATCCGATATCTGCTCATCAGTATATCCCGTCGTGCACAAAACGGCAGGAATCTCCCTCTGCTCACAGTAATTCAGGATGTCTGCGAGTGTATCCGGTCTCGAAAAATCTATGATCGCATCTGCATCCACATCGCAATCCATGATGTTTTCAAATATGGGATACTTTACATTTTTATTCGGGACAAGATCCACGCCCGCAACTATCTCGGTGTTCTCATCCTCCTTGACAATATCCGTTATCATTCTTCCCATGGCGCCGCAGCACCCGCTAAGCAATATCCTGACCATATCTGCCTCCCATTTATTCTACGTTTATTTTACGTTAATGCCAACATCTGTCATAGCTTTTCTAAGGATCTCGGCGTGCTCGCTCTCCATCTCCGTAAGGGGAAGTCTGAGCGGTCCCACATCAAGTCCCATCATGTTCATCGCGCATTTTACCGGTATCGGATTGACCTCTATGAAAAGCGCCTTGATGAGGTCATGATACTTAAGCTGCATAGCGGCAGCCTTTTTATAATCGCCTGCAAGACAAGCGGCAGTCATATCATGTGTCTCCTTCGGAAGAACGTCGGAGAGCACGGATATCACGCCCTTGCCGCCGACCGACATCATCGGTACGACCAGAATATCATCACCTGAATACACATCGATATTTCCGTCTGTCACGGACAGCACCTTGACCGTCTCGGCAAGATCGCCCACGGCATCCTTTACACCGACTATATTGGAGTAGGTCTTGCCAAGCTTTGCAAGTGTCTCCGCCTCTATCTTCATCCCTGTACGCCCCGGGATATTGTAAAGGATCATCGGCAGATCAACATTCTTCGCAACAGCTCCGAAGTGCTCCATAAGTCCCTTCTGTGTAGCTTTGTTATAATAGGGTGTCACAACGAGAAGTGCGTCGGCACCTGCTTCCTTTGCCTCCTCGGAAAGCTGTACCGCTGTCTGCGTTGAGTTTGATCCGGTACCTGCTATCACCGGTATCCTCCCCGCAACTCTCTCGCATGTGAACCTGATGCAATCTATATGCTCCTGCTCGGAAAGCGTCGAAGCCTCTCCTGTGGTTCCGCAGCTGATGATCGCATCCGTTCCGCCTGCGATCTGCATCTCGAGCAGCTCATCCAGTTTATCATAATTAATGCTCCCGTCGGCATTCATGGGTGTTATAAGCGCAACACCCGCTCCTTCAAATATTGACATATCTCCATCCTTTCCGACCCGATGACTACACGGTCTCATCCTTCTTAAGATCTATCTCACTTATTACGTTGAAGTAGGGCGTCAACTCATCAGGTAAGTTGTTGCCCGTAACATAGAGTTTTCTATAATCCCCTTCCATCATCAGAAGCTCCTTGACTTGATCGGTATCAAGTATACCGAGATCAAGAACGCCCAAAAGCTCATCAAGCACTATGATATCGCTTTCCCCGGTCTCGATCACCTTTCTCGCAAAATGTACTCCGTTTAAGATATTTTGCTTTTCTTCTTCCTTTTCCTCTATACTGAGGTCACGGTAAAAGCTGTCGGACTTATCAAATCTGAAAAACTGCACCTCCGGCTCCAGTCGTTTGAGTATACTGAACTCATCTCCTCCCTTACCCTTCAAAAACTGGATGACAGTCACTCTCTCGTCTTCATTTAGATCGCGCAAAGCCTGTCCCAGGGCAGCCGACGTCTTTCCCCTGCCCCTGCCGTAAAAGGCGTGTATGATCTTTGTTTCCATCCCGGACTCCTCCTAAGCGATAATTGTAACATATCAAAACAGATTTTTCAAGACTGTAAGAACTCCGTCCGACTCCATAGTACCACACACCGTATCGGACGCCTCGAGAACTTCCCTTCTCGCTCCCCCTACAGCATAGGAATGCCCTGCCGCCTGAAACATCTCTATATCGTTTTGATTATCTCCGAAAACTATCGTTTCTTCCCTCTTTATCCCCAATTTCTTTTGTAAAAATGAAAGCGCTATGCCCTTTCCCGATTCGACTGACACAAGATCCAGCCACTGCTTCCCCGCAAGCACCGCCTTGACCCGCTTTCCCCACTTGGGAGCAAACCAGTCCTTTGTCAGCGCCTCGGCAGCATTGTGATGATAGAGCGAAACCTTGGCTACATCATCGTCTATCCCGTTCTCCAGATCTCCCACAGCCTCTATGTCGAATCTGTATTCATCCACCATCCAGCGGTACATCTCGCTGTCCTTGGATCTGCAGTAGGCTCGTTTCACGCCGGCGACCATGATATCCATCTGCGGTATCTTTTTCGC
>DMLD01000079.1 GCA_003453515.1 Lachnospiraceae bacterium | reverse complement strand
GCTATCGGAAAAATCCGAGCCTCTTCTCGGCTTTGCCCAGAAGCACGGTAAGTATACCGTTGAAGATCAGATAATACAGCGCGGAGAAAAACAGCGGCCATATCGCGCCGGATATCCCCTGCGATCCCTTCATAAACGCCTGCCCCGCCCAGATGACCTCCTGAAGCGCTATGATACGCGCAAGTGAGGTGTCCTTGACGAGAGTCAGTATCTCGTTGGACATCGGCGGCAGTATGCGCTTGATCATCTGAAGCAGCTTGATCTTGAAAAATATCTGGCTTCGTGTGAGTCCGAGCACCAGTCCCGCCTCATCCTGTCCGACGGGGATGGATTCGATACCGCCCCTGAATATCTCGGAAAAATAGCAGGCATAGTTGATGATGAACGCGACCGCAGACGCAACAAAACGCCCGGTCTCGTCTCCGCCCCAAACAGGGTTGTGAAAAACAAGTCCCGGGAAATAATAAATGATAAGAAGCTGGATCATAAGAGGAGTTCCCCTTACGATCCAGATGATTATCTTTAAAAAGCCCCTGAGTACGCCAAGTCTTGACCTTGTCCCAAGCGATATCAAAAGCCCCAGCGGCACCGCACCTATGAGCGTTACCGCAAACAGCTTGAGTGTCTGCAAAAAGCCGACATTCAGAGCATTCAGTACTATAGGTAATTGTTCAAAAAAAGTATCCATATCTCATCACTTCTGCTCTACGAGCGCGGCACTTACCTTGTATTTGTCAGCTATTGTCTGCATGGTATTGTCAGCGTAGCTTTCCTTGAAAAACTTGTTCAGCTCGCCGACGAGATCGGAGCCCTTGCGGAAGCCCACACCATACTCCTCGTCATTAAGTCCGATGGTATAGGTGAGGTTTTCGTAGCTGGTTCCGGGACCTACCATTGCGGCAGCCATGAGAGAGTCAATGATCGCGGCGTCAGATGTGCCGGAAGCCACCTCCATCAGGGCGTTTGCCTGGTTCTGTACAGGTGTGTATTTGAAATCCTTTTCCTGTGCCTGTGCCTCTCCCGCACTTCCTGCCTCGACCGCAAAGCTGAGCTCCTTCATGCTCTCAACACTCTGGTAAGTCTTGGCCTTATCTGCGGGAATAACGACTATCTGTGCGTTGTTGCAGTATGCAACGGAACAGTCCATGGCGCTTTTTACCTCATCTGTGAGCGTCATGCCGTTCCATACGCAGTCGATGGAGCCTGAGTCGAGCTCGAGCGCCTTGTTGTCCCAGTCGATCTCGGAGAACTCGACCTTGACGCCGAGCTTATTTGCAAATGCGGTCGCCATGTCCGCATCAAAGCCGATCCACTTGCCGGTCTCATCCTTGTAGTCCATCGGCTCAAAATCGGTTATACCTACGATGAGAGTTCCCTTTTCCTTGATCTTTTCAAGGTCGCTTCCTCCCGAGCCGCACGCCGTAACGGTAAGACAAAGTGTCATGATAAGCAGCATTGATAAGAGTTTCTTTTTCATTTTGTACCCCCATTCAGGACGATATATATCGCCCTATACTAATTATTATTTTGTAAAAAATATACCGGATACCCGTGATCCATGTCAGGAAAAGATCATCTTGTATCCGCCGCGAAAGACCTCGCTTTCGTCGAGCACCTGTTCGTAGCGGCGCTCATTAAGCTCACCGACAAAGTCAGCAGCATCCGCTCTGCCGTACCACGGCTCGATACATAAAAACGGAGCATTTTTCTTCTCCGGTGACCATATGCCAAACAGCGGTGTGTCGAATTCAACGGTGACATACGGCTTTTTGTCGGAATCCAGTATGGACACCCGCTGAGCCTGATCGTGCTCGAAGATATGCACCCCGTTGTCAAAGGTGTGCTCATCAAGAGCCATACAGCCATCGTCGTCAAGACCTATGGTATGTGTCGTGGAAAGCACAAGTCCGTCGGAAAAATCCGTAGCCGTCAGATCGTTTTTCGTATCAAACTGAAGGAAGTTTCCGCAAAATGTGCCCCTGTCATCAAGCTTTACCATGAAAGCAGGATGCGCACCTATGGAAAAATACATGGGCTTTTCATCGAGATTTTTGACGAGCCATGAGACCTCGAGCTCATTTTTATTCAGAGCGTAGATGATGGTCAGCTCAAACTCGAAGGGATATGTCTTCAGCGTTTCGGCAGACGACTCCAGTCTGAAGGATATGCTCGCATCGGTCTGACCCACGACCTCAAATTCCATATCTCTTGCAAAGCCGTGCTGGCTCATCGGATAATCGTATCCGTGATAGCGGTATTCGCCGCCTTTCAGCGCGCCGACAAGAGGGAACAGCACGGGCGAGGTACGGTTCCAGTACGCGGGATCCGCATGCCACATGTACTCACGGCCGTCCCTGATAAGGCTTTTCAGCTCGGCTCCGTGAGAAGAAAAGGTGGCAGAAATCGTATCATTTTTCAAGGTGATCTCCATATAAATGCCCTCCTAAGGTTATACGGAAAACGCTGATTTTGGCGCTTTCCTTAACAGTTTATCGCATATCACCGTATTATGTCAAGAGAAATATCGAGCCGGATGTAT
>DMLD01000110.1 GCA_003453515.1 Lachnospiraceae bacterium | reverse complement strand
AAGCCGTGCGTGTCGTCTATCAGTTCAAACTTTCCGCCCGGGCGCCTGATCGCGGGCTTCTCGTGACCGGCATTTGCAGCTGTCAGATCGCCTGTCCTCACATCGAGTATACCGAGCCATATGGTTATGAACATCCTCTCGCGGTTGTTTCTGCATATCATGTTGTTGACATCCCTCAGTATCTCTCCGGGAGTGCCGCCCGCAGCAGCACGGCTCTGTATCATGCTTTTTGCCATCATCATGAACATCGCAGCCGGTATCCCCTTACCCGAGACATCCGCCATCACCATTGCAAGATGGTCATGATCCGTGAAAAAGAAGTCATAAAAATCTCCGCCCACCTCTTTGGCAGGCTTCATATCGGCATATATGCTGAACTCCTTCCGATCGGGAAACGCCGGAAAAATGTTCGGCAGCATATCCGCCTGAAGCTTGGTCGCCAGATCAAGCTCCGTGCTCACGCGCTGCTTCTCCTCGTTGATACGGGAATTCTCCTCGATATAGTTTATCAGCGAGCGGTTCATTTCCTCAAACGAACGCGCCACCATCTCTATCTCATCTCCGGTATTGATGTCGATATACATATTCTCGCCGCTGTCAATGTTTTCAACCATATGCGCGGCAGCAAGGTTTAGCTTCAGCAGCGGAGTTATGATCTTGCCCCTCACATATACATAGAACTGGAACATGACAAATACCATGATAAAAAACAGTGACGCCAGCAGTGCTATAAGAATGTTAAAAGCCCCGGAACGTATATACGGCATGAGGATATCCGCCTCGACCAGGGCTACGATCTCGCCCTTGTCGTTTATGACGGGTGTGATCGCTGCTGCCATATCCAGCTCACCGTAGCTGTAGGTCGTGAACTGCTCCTTTCCCGTCCTGTATGCCTCAAAGGCTTCAGCCTCGGGATAGTTCCCGTCATAGTACCATATATCCAAAAGAGGTCTCGAATCATCATCCGCCTGTGCATCCCACACATAGCGTATACCCTCCTTTTCCGGTACAAATACATAAAAATACCTGAGCGAGCCCATACTCACCATCGCATTCATCACTCTGAACATACCGTCGTATTCGGCATCCGTCTTTCCGGTGCTTAAATACTGCTTCACCTTATCGGGATCTACGTTTTTTGCGATAGTTTTAGTGTATGAAAAGGAAGAATCCCTGTAGATGTTCAAAACCTCTCTCTGGACGATTATCCCAACGGTAATACTTATGATTATCATGGTAACAAGAAATACACCTGCCATCTGTATGGCAGTCTTTACTGTAAGCCTTCTTTTCCTGACATTGTATTTTTGTCGCTCCATCACAAACTCCTCAGATAATCGTCAACGCATTGGAAAAACCTGTCATTTCAAAAATACCCATGATCTCACCGGTCACATTTTTCACATTGAACTCCTTGTCCTTTGCTTCCATATCCTGATCCGCCGCAAGAAGTACCCTCAGCCCTGCAGACGATATATACACAAGCTTTTCAATGTCAAGTATGATCCTGTCGACCGAGTTGATATACTTGCCTATCTCCTTGGACAGCTCCGGAGAAGAATTCGTATCAAGTCTTCCCTCTATAAAAATGGTGACCTCATTCCCGTTTTGTTCCGAAACAATGTTCAGCATAGCTTCCTCCTTTATTACAGCTTGTTTTCAAGATCCCAGATATACTCCTCGCCCCAACTGTATTGGCTCATAAACTCACCGTTATACGCCCTTATCGCAGCCGGATTGCCCTTTAAAAACTCATAGTAATCACAGTCGACCAGCTCCGTCCTTATGCTGTATTCATTCCTGTTATGGACCAGCACATCCTCTACCCCGAGCTCCTTCAGGCTTTTTTTGAGTTCCAGCACCAGCACTCTTATGTATGATTTCTTGGAGTCTCTCTCCTCGTCCTCCCACAGGACGTCACAAAGCTCGTTCTTCGAAGCACTCGCTCCGTTCTTGGCAGTCAGGTAGGCAAGTATCTCTCTTGCCTTGGTTCTGGAAAAACGCACCGGCTCGCCGCCAAACTCAGCCTTGAACTCCCCGAAGCATTGAAGCGTAAGCTTCCCGGGATCATGGCTCTCCTCGATCGGATGACTTAGGTGATCAAGCTCCTCCCGTATATCCTCGGCATCCACGGGCTTCATGAGATAGCCGCCTATATGAAGCCTGTAGGCGTCCACCGCGTAGTTTGGATACGCCGTCGTCATCACTATGTTTACATCGCGCTTCATATCCTTTAGTTCCTTGGCGACCTCAAGACCGCTCATGCCCGGCATCTCCACATCGAGAAAGACCAATGATATGCTATTATCCTTAAAAAGACTCAGAGCCTCCCTGCCCGAATCCGCGAGAAAAATATTGGCATCCGGCAAGACCTTTTTTACCTCTTTTTCCATACCGGATCTCATCATCTTCTCGTCATCAACAATCAGTACATTCATATTTCCTCCGCAGGTATGTTCAGAGTTATCCTCGTTCCCTCGCCCGGCTTACTCTCGATATCCATGCTGCCGCCGCACATCAGTTCAATGCGCTTTTTGGTATTTACAAGCCCTATGTGCACACCCTCCTTGTCCATAGCCTCGCCGACATCAAACCCGATACCATTATCGGCTATCTCGACCCTGTGCACATCGTTTTCAAGCCATGAGTGTATGAGGACACGTCCGCTTGGCGGATCCTTCTTGCGTATCCCGTGTCTGACGGAATTTTCCACAAGAGTCTGCAGGCTGAACGCAGGCAGTGAAAAATCGGTATCCTCCGCATCCACCTCAAACTCGACCTGATCATCAAAACGGAACGCCTCGACCTCCAGATAGCAGCGCACCGTATCAAGCTCCTTTTGAAACTCCACGGTGTCTCTCTCATCGAGAACATCAAGACTTCCCCTCAGATATCCCGCCAGGTTTTTGAGCGCCTTCTTCGAGCGCGGGATGCTCTCATCCATCCCATAATATATCCCCGTGAGCGCATTGTAGATAAAATGCGGCTTGATCTGGTCGTGCAGGATCCTGATCCTTAAGTCGGTCATCCTGCTCTCCCTCTCCCTCTCACGCTCCGCGATCATGGCAGTGTAGTCCATCATGTGCGACCCGAACGTGAGCATGACCGAGATGCATGTAGCAAGTATCACAAGCGATATTCCGTAATTGAACGCCTGGAACACCAGCGATAGCATCGGGAATATCAGCGCCGAACATATGGCAAACTTCTCAAGCTTCTTCAGATTTTTGGAGAAGTTGAGCAAAAGCACCAGTATCAGCAGCACTCCCAGTACATAGGTGAATGAGACCAGCTTGTTGCCCGGCAGCCTGTAGTAGCGGTTATTTTTATCGAAATCATATAAATACGGGTAAAATACGTTGATGATGATCATGATCACACCGATCAGCCCGATGAAATATTCCAGTAATCTCCAATTTTTTACAGAGACTGAGACGCGATCCTCGATGAGGCTCGAAAAATATGACACTCCCGACATGATCAGCATATATCCCATGACAAACACCATCGCGTTCGCGATCCTTACAATATAAAAAGCCTCCGCTCCTGTACGGCCACGGAAGGCGATTGCAAACACATCTGATATAAGCAGTATCGCGTCAATGATGATAAACCTGATAAGTCTTGCGGTTTTCTTCTCATCAGCCCACCTCGTCTGCCAAATCACGATGACAGCTACTATACTGAAAAATGCTCCCCAGCCCTCTGCAACCATCTGGACGAATCTGGAAAGATCCGGTGTCCCCCCAGGTCCTATCATTTCTCTCCTCCATCCGTATTTTTTAATTTTCCGGTTGTAACAATATATATAACAAAAGGAATGTACGTGGAAAGCGGCAGCACAAAGCCCCAGTACTTGTAGGTCTCGGACTGCACAAGCGTGTTAAACACCGAGTGATATGTGATCGAAAGCGTCAGCAGGGCAAATGTACCGCATACAAAAAGCTTTTTTCTGGTCTTGATAAATGAGATTCCGTATCCGACAAAGGCTGTACAGATACCGTGCATCAACCCCGAAGCGAATCCCCTGACAACCGCCCAGACTATACTTACCGTCGGGATGTTCTGCATAAGTATGATCATGTTCTCGAGCACGGCGAAGCCGACGCCGACCGCAAAGGCAAGCGGTATAAGCTTCTTTTTGTTTGCTTCAAACACGAAGGCGTAGTAAAGTATCGGAAGTGCCTTGATGATCTCCTCGGTCATGGGCGTCAGGTTGGTCGTCACATAGTATAGCTCCTCACCCATAAATGACCGAATATAGCCGTTTACTCCTGCCGCAAACAGACAAGCAAAAACGCCTATAAGCATATAGCCCATCATCAATCTCGACTTTCCCGTCAGCAGCGGGAGCATGAGAAGCATCGGCACTATGATACATATAAATAGTATATAGATCATATTGTTGTCCATTTGGTCGCCTCTTTCTTCAGCAGTGGGATTATGATAAGACAGCATAACGAAACAAGTATCCCTGTCACAAGATACATAATGCTGTTTTCGGTCACAACGGATATAATAAACAGAGTGGTGAACAGACACAGCAGCAGTGCGACCGCGTTGTATCCGCGGATGAGCCGTACAACACCAAACTCAATATCAGGGAATATAATATGCTTGAAATGGTACCTCGCTGACAGCGCGATGAAAAATACCACGATAGTATACATAATCATGCCGGTATCGGCGCTTCTGAAAAAATACAGTGAACAATATCCTGCAAGCAGCACTGCAGGTGCTATAAAGCTTATGAGTCTGTACTTCATGAATTCGGCGCTTCCATCGTCTGCAAGTCCGTCGATCATACCGTAGTTGGCGCTGAACAAAAACAAAAAGCATCCAAGCAGTCCCAGCATTCCCAGATTGAAGCCATCCGGCACATCTCCCTTTGTAAGGTACTGCAGGATCACATATATTCGGCTCACCATCATACAAGCCATAGCCAAGACCACCATTTTGAGGTAGAGCGGTCTCTGCTTTATAAGTATGGTAAATACCCCATACAAAAACCCGATCTGGCTGCAAAGAAGTATTGTGAGATCGGTTATCATCTCTATGGACATGACAATCCTCCATCAATGTCATAATATGAATACTTATACAGATTCGATTATATAAAAAGCACCGCTCACAAACGTCACAACCCCGGGTTACGTAAACCCGGGGTTGTGTAATAAAATATATAATTCACATTCCTGACAGTCTCGCCATGGTACTTTCCGCCCAGCTGTAGTCGACCATGTACTCACCGCGGTATGCATTCACCGCATCTATATTTCCTTCGAGGAATCTGTAATAATCACAATCGATCATGCTCCTTCTCACGGCTATCTCCCTGTGCTCCCTGATAAGCACATTCTCCATACCGATATCCCTCAATGTGCTTCTCAGGTCGCTGATGAGATTGCGCACACGATGCTGCTCCGATTTTTCAGGGATTCCCTTCTCCCACAGTGCCAGCCCTATCTCTCCCGCCGTGCATGCCGCGCCCTCACGGTCGATCAGATACGCAAAAAGCTCCTTGGTCTGTTTTCTCGTAAAGATAAGCGGCTCCCCACGCCAAAACACGTCGAAATGCCCGAAGCACCGAACCGACAGCCGGTCCTTTGTCTCTGTACTGTCGCCTCCCTTTCCGGGGATGTATTTAAGTTCGTCTCTTACATCCTCCACGGTCAGCGGCTTGAGCAGATATCCGTGTGCCTTCAGCTTAAACGCCCTTACGGCGTATTTTTCATAGCCTGTGATAAACACTATCCTTATGTCGGGAAGAAGCTTCTTTACCTTCACCGCAAACTCGAGACCGTTCATACCGGGCATCTCTATATCGAGAAACACTACATCCGGCTTTCCGCCGAGCTCTATGGCATCCAATGCCTTTTTCCCTCGCATAAAGGTGCATACCTCCGCTCCCTCTACCGCCAGAAGGAGAGTGTCCTTTATCTCTTCCAAAACATTTTTTTCATCTTCAACAGCATATATCAGCATAGCCTTCACCATTCTTATTCTGTTTTTTCACTTATAAGCGGAATACTTATAAGAACCTCTGTCCCCTTACCTGTTTGGGAAGCTATCCGAACATCCCCGTTCACCATCCTTTTCAGCCGTTCCCTTACATTTTTTATCCCTGTGTGCGCACCACTGTCAGACTCCGGTGAAGTCAGCAGACCTTCATTATCAAAGCCCGCTCCGTCATCGATCACCCTCACCTGAACCATATCATCTGATCTTTCGGTGCATATCGTCACCGTTCCCGAGCCCGTGCTGCTCTTTCTGATACCGTGGATTATGGCGTTTTCGACCAACGGCTGCAGTGTCAGCGTCGGAATATAAAAATCCGTGTATTCAAGCTTATACTCCACATTCAGCTCGTTTTCAAACCGTATAAGCTGTATCGAGATATACTCCTTCACATGGGACAGCTCCTCGCTAAAGGGTATCGGCTTATCGGATGTGAGCGATTCCATATTGTGTCTGAGATACGCACTGAACTCCGTCATGGCTTTTTCCGCCTGCACCGGATCATGCTTAAACAGATGCTTTATGGTAGTCATGGTATTTGAGATAAAGTGAGGTTCGATCTGTGCCAGTAAAACATCGACCTTGAGCCTCTCATTCTCCACCTGCTGGGCATAGTAGCGCTCTGTCTGATCACTGACAATATAACCAAACAAAACCATGGCTGCAACCACAGTGGAAAGTACGATCAGGTGTATCCCGAAAAACAGCCCCTGTATCGTCATAGCTATCATCGGCAGGATAGAATACAGCGCAAACGCCTGCTTCTGTTTGGTGGAAAGATGCTTTCTCCTCCTGATGAGCGTAAGGATATTTACCAGCATGATGATAAACGGCGCGATCATGATAACCGGAAAGAACTCTCCCCGGGAATATCTGTTGTGATCATCCACCGTATAGATAAATCCGTTGAATTGCGTAACGATAAGCAAGGTCACATATACGAGCCAAAGCGCAGTCGAGACCAGAAACTCGGGCTCTCTCCACCACCTTATAACTCCGCTCGTATACAGCATGAAGCCGGTCAGCATCACTGTGAGGACCGAGGATAAAAATGCCTGGGCAAAGAATACGATCCTTGAGATCACAGCCCATACAGCCCCATCCTCTCCGCCGATCAGCGTCCTTATGAGGATGCAGGAGGCATAGACGATAATATTCGCAAAAATGGACACAAAAAAATTTCTCGCACGTCTGTCGAGATAATGGCTGTTTATAGACATCACAAGTCCAAGGAGCGCGATCATCACTCCCGCGACACTTATGATCAGATCCACCTCATGAACTCCTCCGATCACGTTTTCTCTCCTAATGCTATCATATTTTTTGTCTGTAGGCAACTGTTTAAGGAAACACTGATCAATTCAGTGTTTCCTTGATTTCCTGCTGTACACACCTGCCACGGCACTTGCGATCGCCATAAAAAGCAGACCCACCATGATCAAATAATAATTGTCCGAAAACACGCTCGCAAGGTATGTCTCGTCTTTTTCACTTCTTATCTTATTTGAGAGTGACCCGGCATCTGACCGGAAATAGTTATCGTACTCATATTTTGTGATGTTTTCAAGTATCTTGAAGGATTTGCGAGAGCGTACACCTATAACGGATCCGTCAAGCAGTCCTCCCGAGTGTACGCGTGACTCGGGGTCAAAGTAGACATTATCCGTTCTGTTGCCGCTTCCCTTGTTGTCGGTCACCTTCATCACGCCCTGGAAGTTGATATCTGCATCGTGATCGAGATAGACGCCGCCTCCGTTCTCGCCTGCTTTGTTATTTCTGATATCACAGTTTATGAAGTGTATGTCATCATCGTCTGCATAGAACGCGCCACCGTGCTTATTTGCAGAGTTGTTTATAAATGTGCAGTCTCTGATCACTGCGCCGTCGTCGTCCTCGATGAAGATACCGCCGCCCTTCTCCTTGGCAAAGTTTCCATCAAAGGTACAGTTTTTGATCTTAAGATTGCCCCTGTCGATGTAGATTCCGCCGCCTGAGTTATCGTTTGCCCTGTTGCCCAAGAACTGCGAATCCTCTATCACGATATAGCCGTCGCCCTCATCTGAGTATATGGCTCCACCGTAGTCCTCGCTCTCATTTCTTCTGAAGATACAGTTTCTGATGCGCACCCTGCCGCCGTTTACAAAGATGCCGGCTCCGTTGGTATCGCTCTTCGCATCTCTGGTCTTGTTCCTGAACACGTGCACATTTTCTAAGAAAAGCTTTGAGCTGCCGCCGTTTAC
>DMLD01000175.1 GCA_003453515.1 Lachnospiraceae bacterium | reverse complement strand
TAACCCGGCGGCGAGCCGATCATCTTGGACACGCTGGCCTTCTCCATGTACTCGGACATGTCTATGCGTATCATGTCCTTCTCCGAGCCAAATACCGCCTCTGCCAAAGCCTTGGTAAGCTCCGTCTTGCCGACGCCCGTGGGACCCAAAAACAAAAATGATCCCGTGGGTCTTTTCGGATCCTTCATCCCGACTCTTCCGCGACGTATGGCTCTTGATACCGCCTTCACCGCCTCGTCCTGACCGACCACTCTCTCATGAAGTATATCTTCAAGTCTGGCAAGCCTTTCCATCTCCTCTTCCTCGAGCTGTCGCACAGGAATATGGGTACGGCGGGATACCACCTCCGCGATCTCCTCCTCGCCCACTACGCGCTCGGACTTGCGGGCTTTTTTCATAAGCTTTTTACGCTCTCTTGATAGCATCTCATCGTTCTCGCGCTCACGCTCACTTAGCTCTATAGCTATGTCCATATCGCCGTCGATGAGTGCCTGCTCCCTCTCCTCGTACAGAGTAGCCTCGAGCTCCTCAAGTCTTTTGAGTTCATCTGATTTCTGAATAATGGTCTTGAGTCTGAACCTTGCCGCTGCCTCGTCCAAAAGGTCTATCGCCTTGTCCGGCTGATAGCGGTCATTTATATATCTGGTCGAAAGGCGCACTGCCGCATCTATCGCCGCATCGGATATGGTCACCCCGTGATAATCCTCGTACAGTCCCCTCACGCCTTTGAGTATCTCTATGGTCTGCGGTTCGGTCGGCTCCTCTATCATGACCGGCTGGAACCTTCTCTCCAGTGCCGCATCCTTCTCTATATGCTTTCTGTATTCATCGGTCGTCGTGGCGCCTATCACCTGTATCTCGCCCCTCGCAAGAACAGGCTTAAGTATGTTGGCTGCGTCGAGCGAGCCCTCCGCGCCGCCGGCTCCTATCACCGTGTGGAGCTCATCTATAAAAAGGAGGATATTTCCCGCTTCCTTTGTCTCATTCAAGGCACGTTTGATCCTCTCCTCAAACTCACCGCGGTACTTGGTCCCTGCGACCATACCGGACAGATCCAGTGTCATCACTCTGCGTCCGAGAAGTCCCTCAGGCACTTCCTCTCCAACTATACGCCTTGCCAGCCCTTCGGCTATCGCCGTCTTACCTACACCGGGCTCACCGATGAGACACGGGTTATTTTTCGTGCGCCTCGAGAGTATCTCTATCACGCTCTCGACCTCGTCCTCGCGCCCGATGACAGGATCTATCTTTCCCTCGCTCGCAAGCGCGTTCAAATCTCTGGCAAACTGATTCAGCGTCGGTGTCTGGTTGCCCTTTCGGTGCCTCTGCGTCCTTGTCGCGAGCAGATCCGTCTTGGCTGCCGCAGGATCAGCTCCGATGGTCGCGATGATATCACCGTATATTTTCTGTGTGTTGGCGCCCGAATTCATGAGTATCTTGTACGCGATAGTGCTTATGTCACGAAGAATAGCCAAGAGCAGATGCTCTGTTCCGATCATCTCCGCGCCGTACTTTACAGCTTCCTTTTCAGCGACCAGTATCGTCTCCTCGAGGCGCGGCGAAAGAGTTGCCTCACCCGGATCGATCAGAGCCGTATCTGTTCTTCCTATATAGTTTTCTATTTCGTATTGGATATCTTCCTTCTGAAGCTTATTTT
Organism: Lachnospiraceae bacterium; assembly: GCA_003453515.1. Taxonomy (GTDB): domain Bacteria; phylum Bacillota; class Clostridia; order Lachnospirales; family Lachnospiraceae; genus Eubacterium_F. Next base: position 5,904 of record DMLD01000175.1, on the reverse strand, counting down.
CTCTGAGGATGGTCTGCGCCATGCCCGACGCGGCACAAAGTCCGTACAAAAGATGCTCAGTCCCTATAATCGAACTTCCCATCTTCGCCGCGAATTTCGCCCCTTTCGAGATAGCCTTCTCCGCTTCCGGAGTCATCTTTTGTCTCAATTCTTTTCTCCCTCTCTTCCTCTTCCTCGTAGTAATCATACAGCTCACGCCGCTGCCTGCGCACCAGTACAACCATCGCGATCGAGAACACAGCCAACAGTGCGATTATCAGGTATAATACGATACTGTAACCTTTATCGTTGTCTTTGTCAAGAGGAATATCTGTTCCCACTGCCGCGCCCGATGTTGCAGGCGGGTCAGACGGTGTATTTTTCTTGGAAAGCCGCTCCACCATAAACACATAGGTTCTTTTCTTTCCGCTCTGCGCGGTCACTGTGAGCTTTACCTTGTTGATGCCGAATTTGAGGTTTCTGTTCCCGCGCACCTTCGCCGTCGCGTACTTGTTTGCCAGTGTATAGTCTATGAAAAATTCACTCGTGTCGGCGTCCACTACGACATCGTATGCGCGGATGGTCGGGTCAAATTCGGGCACCATGTCTGTCGCGTTGGTGTAGATCTCTTTTACTTTATTGTTGTTGCTAAGCTTCCCCGGTGCGGCGCTCTCCCCGGGCGCTGCCGCCTTATCATCGGGAGGCGCTGACGGTAAGCCCGGCGCCCCCTCTGCGCCTTCGCCCTCTTCCTCTCCTGTCAGGTTTACCGCAATATCTATCTTGGCTGTCCTAAGTGAAAGGGGATTTCCCTCGCCGTCCACGACCCTCGCGCCGTTTCTTATGAAAACCGAGGCGTCTCCTTCCTTTGCCGCCATAAACTGCAGCGAGAAGGTCCTTCTCACGGGCGAATCCGTGTTGTCCTCGGACACGATGTGGACGCCCCCGACTTCTTTTTCCGCCTTGGTCCCGCCCTCTATAAACTTCAATACACTTGTGTTGTAGTCGACATAAAAATCAGCCTCCAGCACGCCGGTCGATGCGCTCACTCTGCATACGACAGTGAAAACTTCGCCCTGCTTGTAGACTGTTTTTGTTGTTGATAGGGATATCGTTCCGCCGTCGGCAAGCGATGTGACGGGTCGCAGCCATCCGGCGATAAGTGCAAAAACAAGCGCCGCGGCGAGTGTCAGTCCTTTTAGTTTGCTAATGCTTCTCATGTGTGATCATACTCCATTTTTATTATATAGTTACTAATGCCAACCGCGGATTTAAGTTGTTTCTTCGGGATCCGCTCGCGCCTATTCGAAACCGTAGCGGTGCACGGCTTGAAAATACCAAGCCTGCGCACCGACGCTTTCGACAGTCCCTCAGAAACTAACTTAAATCAGCTCTGTTGGCAGATCATTTACAAAAATATTCAAATAAATGCGGGAGTCCTACTTATCCAAGCGTGGCGGCAGGAACCTCCTCTTAGGGAGTCATGCTTATCCAAGCATGGCGACAGGAACCTCCTCTTAGGGAGTCTGGCTTATCCAAGCGTGGCGGCAGAAACCTCCTCTTAGGGAGTCTGGCTTATCCAAGCGTGGCGGCAGAAATTATGTGCAGGATTTGTCGCGCCGGCGGCAGGAGACATCTCACAGTGAGCCGACGCACGTCGCGAGTCGTGAGATGTACTCCGCTTGCGTCCGGCGCTTGCAAAACTCACTTTCCCTGCGTCCACGCGTCAGTAACACGACTCACTCCGCTTGCGCCCGGCGCTTGCAAAACTCACTCTGACTGCGCCCACGCGTCGATAACCCGACTCACTCCGACCGCGCCACGCGTCGACAACCTGACTACTTACTTGGAATCGCTGCCGGTGTATCAGGCATATTTTTGTAGACCGGTATCGAGAACACCAGCGGCGTGTCGGTAAGGAGTCCCGAATTTTGGTACGCTTTCTGTATCTTGAGCGCCTCGGAGTTTGCCGCCTCAACATTGGTCATATATTGATGGTTGTAACGATCGGTAGCCGTGACATTGAATTTCTCGAGATATATCGTGTTTTGACCCTTGTTGATATAGCCCGATCCGATATACATCGCTCCGCCGACTATGGATCTGTACGGGTCTGTCCACGGGCGCATGTAAGTGTCTCCGGTAGACGCCCACTTCAACCCGTTGGCTGCGGCGTCCTTTCCGCTTGTTGCACCTATATTATAAAAATTATAAATTCCCGGGTACTGCTTGTGAGTGCCGCTGACCGATCCGCTGACCGTAGTCGCACTGGTCACGACCTCCTGCTTGCTCCTCGACGCAAGATGTATTGGCGAAACTCCCGAATTTACAGCCGCTGTCATGTAGGCATTCGCATAAGTCATCTTGGCGGATTTGCCCGTCAGCGGATCCGTATACGAAAACTTTGCCGACGCAAAAGGCGTGTTCAAAAGTATCTGCTCCACCCCGCTCAACGTATGATAATCCTTTTGGTATTCCTGAAGCTCAAACTGAAAAATAGTCCGCTCATTTAAAAAATTCCTCGGATCCATGTAGTACGCAACCGCCTCCTTTGAAGCAGCCACCCATGTCGACCCGTCAAATATCTTCCACTTGCCTGTGCTTGAATCGTATGCCGCAGGATCGGTCGACTTCCATGCCGCTGATTTGGAATTCGATATCAGGTTCCTTCCAATCTTGCTCTCATTTTTCAAGGCAGTCGCCCACTTGATCCCGGTCTCGTAAGTCCTGAACTCCCAGAACGGGTACTGCTCATGCAGCGTCCTCAGATAGCTCTTGTAAATGTCGGGGATGCCTCTTTGTTCCATATCCTTCTCAAATTCTTCTTCAGTGAGCGCGTATATCTTGACCGTTCGTTTGGTCTTGGTCAGCTGAACATATTTCGGCTTTATATATCCCTCGATGCTTTTCTTGTTTACGGTCGCTTTTACCTTATACCACTTGGCGGTACCAACATATTTTTCCTCGATGACCTTGACCGCCTTTTTGTTGGCAAGCATGACCTTGGTACCGTTTTGCTTGACCTTGGTCGTTGCCTCCGCGGCGACTCTCAACGCTCTTTCGGCATCCGATACTATCTTTGCCGACGCGGGAGACGCGGGCTTAAGAGTTATATACTTGTTTCTGACATATCCGGTATAGGTTTTGGTTCCGACTAAAAATGAAAGCCTGAACCACTTGATGTTCGAGGAAATCTTTTCATTTATTACCTTTACCGATGTATTGGCTTTGACAGTGACCGCCTTGGAATTGATCTGCTTTCTCGTGGTCAGGTCGGACATATATACCGGCGCGCTCGCCTTTACGACCGCCTCTACATTGATGGGGTCGTATACGGTCTCCGTCCTGTACGCAGTCGCAGCGGCGGCATTCCCCGTCGGCAGACACGCCAGCACCAAAACCGCAGTCAGCGCGCGTGCGCATATTCTCACTCGATTCATATATCCACCTCCGTTATGCCTTTGCCGGACTCCCTCACCCGACAGCTATCTCCGCCCCCATGCAAAACGAGTAGAGATACGCGCCGACGCTCCTGCCGAGCGACCTCTCCAGCGCCGTTTTGTAGAGCTCAAGCTGTATCCGATAACGAGCGGTAAGCTCGCTCTCATCGTTCACCCTGTCCGTTTTGTAATCCATAAGGATGATGTCACCCCCCTCAAAAAAATACGCGTCGATCACACCCTGGATCATGACCCTCTTGTCATCATCCTCGTCGGCATATCGCTTAAGCGTGTTAGCTTTGACACTCAGTATAAACGGCTGCTCCCTGAAGAGCTCTCCGCGCGCATCGGCTGCGATCATGCGCTTCCCCAGATCGCTTTCAAAAAACCTGACTATGTCGGCTATCCTGATCACATCCATATCAGCCTTGGCAAGCTTTCCCTGCGCCACAGCCGCTTCGATGGCGGCTCCTATAATATCAGAATCCGGCGTATCTGCGCCATACAGCGCCGCCATATCTATGGACGCCATCGCCTGATGATATATGGTCCCCCTCATGGCTCCGGTGAGCCCCTTCCTGCTGTCAGGCCTCATAAAATCGGGATAAGCCGCGTACTCATCCTCCTCATCAGCCGGCGAAAACACGGAGATATGCCCCTCATCCTCCATACTCTCCTTCTTGATATCCGACACGCTTATCTTGGCAGGAAGCACATGCGCCCCGTCCTCATCCCTGTCGCGATCCAATGCCTCGAGCAGCCCTTTGATATCGTCATTATAGGTATCAGATGTGTCAAAAATAGCATTTTCTTCTGAAATATCGCTTTCATCCTCTATCCGTGCACCCGACTTACGATCACGCTCAAGCCAATACTCCACGGAATATATTTCCTTGCTTTTTACAAAAATGTGCTCATCCGTATCAAGCCTCAGCGCGGGCTTTATCATAAAACCGAATGCCTTCATTGCCATGCGTCCGGCAAATCCGACACTCACCTCAGGCTCATTTTTATCGGAAACATAGTGCTCAAATATAAGCTGATCCTTCGCCCTTGTCATGGCGACATAGAGCAGTCGCATTTTCTCCCCACGGTCGTCGATCATATTTTTTTCGGAAATCAGCTTCCAGGCAAGCGGATTTTTGATCCAGCCGTATTCATCGGATTCTATCCTCGCCGCTATCCCCAGATCGTCGTCGAAAACAAATCTGAGCACCTCATTATCCTTGCCGGACGATGCTGCTCTGGCTATAAATACGACCGGGAATTCAAGTCCCTTGCTCTTGTGGACTGTCATGAGCCTGACTACATTCTCGCCGTCACCGATGCTTACCGGCTCTCCGGTGTCCACATTGTTTCTCTCTATCTTTGCAAGGTAGTCTGTGAAGCCATGGATATCATGTCTGTTTTTTGTATCGTAATCAAGTACAAGCTCCAACAGATATTCAAGGTTAGCAGCGCGCCTCTCACCATCGGGCTGCGTGGCAAACACATCCATGTATCCGATATTATCATAAATATACTCGACGACCGATGAGAGCGGCGCGTATCTGCTCATCTCCCGCAGCTTATCAAGCTCACCTAAAAAGCCTATGAGAGTATTTCTTATCTCATCATCGGTGCGCTCTGCATTGGTCTCATCCGCATAAAACCTAATTATATCATAGAGATCCATATCAAGGGCTCTGCCATCCCTTGCCCGGTTTTCATAGGCAAATGCTCTGACGGTGCCAAGCTGTATCTCGTCAAGCCACAGAGGGCCCAGCAAGACTCCGGCAAGAGGTATGTCCTGATGAGGATTGTCGATGACCTTCAGAAGCTCCACTATGAGCGTGACCTCTCTGGTTCCGTAAAAGCCCTGATCGACGTGCGTGAAAAATGGTATCCCCATGCTTTTAAACACTTCCGTGTAGGTATAGGCGATAGGCGATACGGCGTGCGAGAGTATGACAATATCCCTGTAGGTAACTCTCCTGTAGCCCTTCTCACCGTCCTCGATATACAGCGGATCATCGCCGTGGACCATTTCCTCTATCCGTCTGCCTATGTGGTATGCCTCGACCTGCTCCTTCGGACAAACAGCCCCCGACCTGTCATAGTAATCTATATAAATTTTTTGGGCTACGGGCTTTCCCTCCTCGGCGGAGGATATATTAGCTCCGTAGGAGAGCATGGCGTCCTCATCGTAGTCCACTCCCCCGATATCGCTCGACATTATCAGCTTGAAAACAGCGTTCGTCCCATCGATTATATTTCTTCTCGATCTGAAATTTTTATGGAGATCTATCCTTCTTCTTTTGGAGCCCTTTTCGTGAGAAAAGCTCTTTAGCTTCTCCTCAAAAAGAGAGGGACACGCACCCCTGAACCTGTATATGCTCTGCTTTATATCGCCGACCATAAACCGGTTTGACGCCGCTCTCTCCCACGGCATCAGCTTGCCATCATCTTCGTTATCGCTCCTTGCGACACTCCAAAATATAGCGTCCTG
>DMLD01000136.1 GCA_003453515.1 Lachnospiraceae bacterium | reverse complement strand
CAGCAGGAGTTTATGAATATCAAGTATCAGAACAAGCTCCGTCTGGCTGAATATATCAAGAATCACAACGGTATAGAGGTAGATCCGAGGTCTATCTTCGATGTGCAGGTAAAGCGTCTCCACGAGTACAAGAGACAGCTCCTCAACATCCTTCACATCATGCACCTTTACAATCTCCTTAAGAAAAATCCCAACATGGATTTTTACCCGAGGACATTTATATTCGGTGCGAAGGCGTCGGCAGGCTACAGACGTGCAAAGGCGATCATCAAGCTTATCAACAGCGTGGGTGATGTGATCAACGACGATCCCGCTATCAAGGGAAGAATAAAGGTCGTATTTATAGAGAACTACCGTGTATCCAATGCGGAGCTCATCTTCGCGGCTGCCGATGTATCCGAGCAGATATCCACTGCTTCCAAGGAGGCATCGGGTACGGGTAACATGAAGTTCATGCTAAACGGTGCTCCGACTCTCGGAACGATGGACGGTGCCAACGTCGAGATCGTCGAGGAGGTTGGCGAGGACAACGCATTTATATTCGGTCTCTCATCCGAGGAGGTCATCGCGTATGAGCACAACAATCAGTATAATCCGCGAGACATCTACAATATGGATCCGGATGTGAGAGCGGTGCTTACACAGCTTATCGACGGGACCTATTCCCGTCAGGATCCGGAGCTTTTTAGGGAACTGTATAACTCCCTGCTGGAAAAGGACGGACAGACTCCTGCGGATCAGTATTTCATCCTTAAGGATTTCCGCTCATACGAGGAAGCCCAGAAGAAGGTCGAGAAGGCTTACCGCGACGAAAAGAGATGGGCGAAGATGGCTATGACTCAGGTCGCCAAGGTCGGCAAGTTCTCGTCTGACCGTACCATCCAGGAGTATGTGGATGATATCTGGCACCTTGACAAGGTAGTGCTGTAAGGGTTTTATGGTATAATAAGAAAAACAGGGAAACGCCAAGGGCTTAGGTGTTTCCCTGTTTTTTGTTATTTATCGCAGAGCCGCCGGTCAGCCAAGGCTGACCGGCGGCAGCGTTCTTTCAGAGGATCTCGGTGTAATAAAAGATAGCTAGCTGTGTGCGATCGCGCAGATCAAGCTTGTCAAGAAGAGTGCTTATATAGTTTCTGACTGTTCCCTCGCTTAAGAAAAGAGTCTCTGCTATTTCCCTGTTATTGAGTCCCCTAGCTACAGCCTCTATGATCCTTTGCTCCCTCTCGCTTATATCGTGGGCGGCAAAATCAAAGGAGGGGTTATCCGTAGCGACAAGCTCGGGAAGCTTCTCTCTGACCATATCTCCGAATACGGACTGACCGTTCATCACGGCTTCGAGTGCCGCGGGTATCCCTTCGTAGTTTTGCTTAAGTATGTAGCCCTTGGCTCCGATATTGAGAGCTCTGATGATATACTCATCATCAGAGAAGGTCGTGAGGTAGAGTATCCTGGCATCGGGGTGAGCCTCCCTTATTTTTACGCCGGCATCGAGTCCCGTCATACCGTCCATCCTTATATCCATAAGTATGATATCGGGGTTAAGCTCATCATAAAGCCTTATCGCGTCCTCGCCGGATTCTCCCATGGCTGACACGGATATACCCTCCGTGCTTTCAAGTATTGTTTTCAGTGACAGCGCGACCAGCTTGTCATCATCGATCACAACTATATTCATATACTCCTCCATGAAGGTTGATATTTGATTTGAAGCGGTTTATTTGACGATCGGAATGAACAGATCGACCCCAAAGCCTGTGTCATCGGATACTATCTTAAGCGTGCCGCCTGCCTCTCTGGCACGCTCGCGCATATTTGCAAGCCCGATCCCCGTATTTTTTATATCCGTTTTGGAGCCGTTGTCCTTTATCCTGAGGTTGTATGAGGACGGCTCACTGTAGGCTCCTATGCTCAACACATCTCCGTCCGAGTGACGTATCGCGTTGGATACCGCTTCCTTCACGATGCCCGCCATACAAAGCCTGATCGCAGTCGGTATGTGTGGATCAAGCTTGTACTCAATATCGACGTTGAAGCGATCCTTTGCAGGCTCGGTGCACTCATATATAAGGCTTTTGAGATCAATGGAATCATCATGCAGATCGTGTACACTTTTTCTGATACTTGTCATGGCGTGATCAAGTGTGCTGTGGAGCTCCTCTATCGGTTCCCTCAGGGATTCATCCTTGTTTGCAATCTTAAGTGCACCGGTCTGAAGCAGTGATCTTGTGAGCATATGCCCGACATTGTCATGGATCTCTCTTGCGATGCGATTTCGTTCCTTCATGGTGGCAAGGTTTATCTCGTCGTTCTGTGCTTCCATTAGTTTTTTGTTTTGAGATTTCAGGATCTCGTTTTTCTCGGAGATCTCATCACGAAGTTCTCTTAGCTTGGCATTGGCTATATCTACATTTGAAATCCTTATGTACAGTATGACGGATATCACGGCACCCATAAGTCCGATCAGATACTGTATTCCGGAAAGTGGTTTCATCATATCCTGAAGCAGATTTGTCATATCCGGTTCGGTGACCATTGAGTTCGTGGAAAAGGAATCAATCATACGAAACGCAAGCAGCGAAG
>DMLD01000083.1 GCA_003453515.1 Lachnospiraceae bacterium | reverse complement strand
ATACCTCTTAATATCGACAGGAGCTCCCAGTTTCTGTCCGCCCTGCTTTTGTGCGCTCCGATGGTAGAGGAAGGGTTTACGGTAAAGCTTACCGGAAAGCGCAAGGCGCGCTCTTATGTGGTCATAACAGAGAGGATGATGAAGGATTTCGGCTATGATATACCGCCGGGCTCCGGTGATGACGATATGTCAGGCAGGAATACAGCTACTGTGTCGGCGCCGGATGAATATGAAGCGGACAGCCCGGATATTTACCGTATAGCGCCGGGAGTAAGGTATACTGCGAGAGAATACGAGATAGAGCCGGATGTATCCGCAGCGTGCTATTTTTATGCAATGGCAGCACTGAACGGAGGAAGAGCCGTGGTCAGGGGCGTATACCCCGACAACTCACAGGGAGACATGCGTTTTTTGGATGTGTTGAAAGCTATGGGGTGCGAGGTAAATAACAGGGATACCGGCATAGAGGTGAAAAGAGCTCCGGACACACCGCTCACCGGCATAGATATCAATATGAGTGACTTCTCAGATCAGACCATGACGCTTGCCGCCATAGCTCCGTTTGCGAACAGTGAAACGACCATAAGGGGTGTCGCCCACATAAGGGGGCAGGAGTCTGACAGGATAAGCGCCATAGTTACCGAGCTGAAAAGGATCGGCGTGAGGTGTGAGGAGTACGACGACGGGATGAGGATATGGCCGATGGATAAAGGAGCAGCCTCAGCCGGAGAGATCGTCATAGAGACCTACGACGATCACAGGATGGCAATGGCTTTTGCGGTCGCGGGAACAGGCATCGGACTGACCATATCAGATCCCGATTGCTGCAAAAAAACATTTGCCGGATTTTTTGACATACTTGATGATATATGTTACAATTAATGTACTTATTTATCTGTTTTCTAAGGATACACTGATAAAGTCCGTGTATCCTTAGGCTTGTATCGTTTTGGAAAGGGGAAATCATGGATTCGCGGGTTGTATATACTGATATTATTGATGAGCCGGGTGAAGCGGCAAGGGAAATATTTGACAAGCTTGATGGGTTTGTTTTCCGTAAAAATTCGCTCGCGATCATTTTTATGGAGGAGGATACGGACTATCACGGGCTGTATGAGATTCTTTCGGGCAAGTGGGATTTCCCCATCATAGGATGCACGACTATGGCGATGATCACGGGCAGTGAGGGCTTTGTCAATGAGGGACTGGCGTGTATGGTCATGAGTGCCGATGATTGCAGGTTCGCGGCGGGTGTGACAGACGAGCTGACACCGGAGAACTATCAGGAGCAGATCGCACGGGTGTACTCAGATCTTTCATCCGAGCTCGGTGAGGAGGAGCAGGTGGTGCTTGCCTACGGAGTGTGCGTTACCGAGAAGAACAATGTATCGGGCGATGATCTGTTGATGGCGACCAATATGGTGTGCGGCTCCAAGCCCATATTCGGAGGACTTGCATCCGATGAGCTCTCATTCAGAAAAATGAAGGTCTTCTGCAATGATAAGGAGGTTGAGAGCGGTCAGGTCATGGCGCTTATATCGGGCAATATCCATCCGAAGTATATGCATATAACATCCATAGATAATCTGGTGAATTCAAAGGTCTATACCATCACAAGGTCTAAGGACAATATTGTGTATGAGGTAGACGGCGAGCCGCTGATGGATGTGCTTGAAAGAGAGCAGTTCGGTACGGAAAAGACCGATGTGCTGAGAGACTATCTTCATACCCCATTTGTGGTCACGATCGAGCAAAGGGACGGAGGACATGTAAGCTCTGCGAGAAATCTCTCCGTTCTCGATCACGAGAATAAGAGTGGTATTTTTCTCGGGTACATGCCTGAGGGAGCAAAGTTGGAGATCGGGTTTGTCAACAGGGAGAGGGTCAAGGCGACACTGGCTGAGGTCATGTATGCGATGATGAACTATGTTACCGCATCGGACAAGGACTACGGGACCGTGCTGTGTACAAGCTGTGCTTCAAGATATATAGTGATGTCTACCCGGATAAAGGATGAGTCGTCCATGTGGGTCGACAGGCTTCCCGAGGGCTTTGGATATCTGGGTATGTATTCATACGGTGAGTTCTGTCCGACGACGGATGAGGGCTCGGGACAGGATTACAATATGTTCCACAATTTTACATATGCGATGCTGGCGATATAAGGAGGAGACCCTGTATGGGAGTTGGTCCGGTTGTAAGCCCTGAAGAAGAGCTTGCCGCTCTCAGAGCCGAGACAAAAAAGCTTAGACGTGAGCTTAAGCATATCACCAAGGATAACGAGGTTTTGCGTATGGCCAACGAACAGGCCGCGCGTACACAGGAGTTTATACAGAGGGATAATCTAAGGCAGATATTTTTCAACAGACAGCTCCTCAAAAGCTCGCCCTATGTGCTTGTGCTGACAGATGACAAACTTCAGACCGTCATGGTTTCTGACGAGTTTTTCAGATACTCTGAAGTGGACTCAAAGCAGATCGGCGCGGGTATTTATCTTAAAAATGCCTTCGAGGGATGGTTTGACGATGAGCAGCTCGATATTTTTATAAAAAGCTGTGAGAGGGTGCTTGCCGGAAGAGAGGTAGAGCCGTATATCATCAGGACGACGATCAGGCAAAAGACAATGGATCTTCAGCTGACCATAAGCCCGATGCCGGGTGATGATGACAAGCCTATCGGACTCAATATCATCTTTGTCGATATGACCGAGATGATCGATGCGAGGGAGAAGGCGGATCAGGCAAACAGGGCAAAGAGTTCCTTCCTTGCCAATATGTCCCATGAGATACGTACCCCGATAAATGCCGTGTTGGGGATGGATGAGATGATACTCAGAGAGTCCGGGGAGAAGGACATCATCTCCTATGCCGAGGACATAAAGACCGCGGGGAAGACTCTGCTTGCACTGATCAACGAGATCCTTGATTTTTCAAAGGTCGAGGAGGGCAAGATGGAGATCATACCGACAAGGTATGAGCTTGGCTCTCTGATAAATGACCTCATCAATATGATAAGGGATCGCGTCGAGAAAAAGGGACTCGAATTCAAGCTCGATATAGACGAGGACATACCGCATGAGCTCTACGGCGATGAGATAAGGATAAAGCAGTGTATACTGAATCTGTTGAACAATGCGGTCAAGTACACCGAGAAGGGAAGCGTAAAGCTCGGCGTCAGCTTTTTTAAAAAAGATATAGACCATATATTTTTGGAGATACATGTTTCGGATACCGGGATAGGTATGAAGCAGGAGGATATGGACAGACTCTTTGCTCCGTTTGTCAGGATCGAGGAGAAGAGAAACCGCGCCATTGAGGGAACGGGGCTTGGCATGAGCATCACCAAGAGGCTTTTGGAGCTTATGGGAACCTCGCTTTCGGTGGATTCGGTGTATGGAAAGGGATCGGATTTTTCCTTTTCGATAGAGCAAAAGATATTGAACCCCGAGAGGCTCGGAAGCTTTGCCGAGAAATTTGACAAGGAAAACAGGACCCCGTCGACAAGAGCGCACGCTCCAGTGTTTCAGGCGCCCGATGCGAGGATACTTGCGGTTGACGATACCGAGACCAATCTGCTTGTTATAAAGCGTCTTTTAAAGGAGACAAATGTACAGATAGACACTGTGACTTCGGGGTATGACGCCATAGAAAAGTGTGAGTCGGTCAGCTATGATGTGATATTTGTCGATCACATGATGCCGGGTATGGACGGGCTGGAGACCCTTGCACGGCTGAAAAAGCTGGAGTCCGACACAAAGCCGGTTTATATTGCGCTTACAGCGAACGCTATATCCGGATCAAGAGAGCGGTATATGGAGGCGGGATTCGATGATTATCTGTCAAAGCCCGTCGACGGCAATGTGCTTGAGAGCATGCTTAAAAGGTATATACCGAAGGAAAAGCTCGTATCGGATGAGGACAGTGAGGCAGATGCTCCTGCTTTGCCTAAGGATGATACCGAGATACCCCTCTGGCTCTATGATGTACCGGGGCTTGAGATAGATGAGGGCATCAAGAACTGCGGAGGCAAGGACTCGTTCATGGATGTGATAACCACGTTTCACGATACCTCCGATCAAAAGTACAGGGAGATAGTAGGCTTTTTTACAGAAAAGGATTGGAAGAATTACACCATACGTGTTCATGCTCTCAAAAGCTCCGCAAGGATCATCGGAGCGATCAGGCTGTCAAAGCTCGCCGAGGCGCTCGAGGAGGCGGGAGACAAAGCTGATATCGATTATATCGAAAAGCATACGGATGCGTGTCTGGGTATGTTTGAGATGCTGAATGCACGCCTGTCAAAATTTGATGAGGTGGACAAGGAGTTTCCGCTCATAGATGACAGTATGCGTGACGAGGCATACGAGGCAATATACGAGTTCTCGGGCAATATGGATTTCGGGACAGTGGAGAGCGTGCTCAATTCGCTGAAGGAGTACAGGCTTAAGCCTGATGATGAGGTCATTATCAGGTCTGTTCACGAGTGCCTGATGAGACTTGACTGGGATGGGATAGTGGAGTTGGTCAAAGGAAGGATTGCTAAATGATAAATGATACGATAGAGGGAGCGGTAACGATAGTCAGCTCCAACGAGGGATTTTTCACGAAGGGGATGGAAAGCAAGCTCCATGAGGTCGGCTACGAGACCCAGTTTTGCACGATGGAGGAAACCACAAGGGAGCTTGGACGTATCCGCAGCAGGACAGGTCTGTATGTTTTGTATATGCAGGATGATGTGGAGCCCAAAAACCTGATGAATCTGCACGACACGCTCAATATGGATTCCAAAAAGCTCATAATCGTGAGTGAGATGGAAGCATATACCGAGCTGAAAAAAGTATTTTCCACGTCGCAAGTGCTCAACTGGCTCGAGCGCCCCCTGGATATGAATGAGTTCATCAGATGCGTAAGGGTTTACTACGAGGGCGAGGAGGAGGACGAGGAGCCCAAGACCATACTTATTGTGGACGATGACCTCACATACATGAAGCTTATCTACAGCTGGCTTAAGGATGACTACAATGTGGGGATGGCGTCCTCCGGTGTGCAGGCGATATCTTGGCTTGTGAAGAATTCGGCGGATCTGGTTCTGATGGACTACGAGTTGCCTATTGTAAACGGTCCGCAGATAGTTGAGATGCTGCATTCCGATTCGGTCACGGGGCAGATACCGGTCATGTTTTTGACCGGTAAAAATGAAAAAGAATTTGTTATGAGTGTTATCGATCTAAAGCCTGTTGATTATCTCTTGAAAACCATTGATCGAGCAGCACTTCTTGGGAAGCTGAAGAAGTTCTTTGGAGAACAGGGGTGAGAGATATGAATTCGATATTAGCGTATACGGGTGAGATAGACGATCCTGCAAAGGCGGCAGGCGAGCTGTTTGAGCAGGTGGGTGGATTTTCCTTTGGTGAGAGCAGTCTTGCGATCATTTTTGCGGTCGATGATACCGAGTTTGACATGCTGTATGAGGAGCTTGGCAAAAGGTGGGATTTCCCGATAATGGGGTGTACCTCGCTTGCCATGTTCATGGGTGATCGCGGCTATAAAAATGACGGCATATCCGCGTTGCTCCTGACCGGTGATGATGTTGAGATCACGGTGGGGATGACCGATGAGCTGAGACTTGACAATTATTATGACGAGCTGGAAGCGAGGTATAATGAGCTTAAGTCATCCCATAGTGACGAGATAAAGCTCATCATAAGCTATGGCGGTCTGTCGATGGACGAGGATGACGTCCCGGGAGATTATCCGATTCAGGCGTTGAGTGATATAAGCGGCGGTGTGCCGATATACGGCGGTATCGCATCGGACACGTTTTCGTATGACGGAGTCAGGGTCTTTTGCAACGGTGACGTGACCTCCAACGGACAGGTTATGGCTCTTATATCAGGAGCGATAGATCCGAGATTTATTGTCACCAATTCGATCGAAAACAGAGTGAGCTTCTCTTATGATGTCACCAAGGCATCGGGAAGCACGGTATATGAGCTGGAGGGTATCCCCTTTATCGATGTCTTGAAAAAGGAAAACATGTATGTGGATAAAAGGGATGTGTTTGGCGACTACATACTTTCCCCGTTCCTCGTTGATATACCGAAGGATAACGGCTCGGTTGAGGTCGGAAGATGCCTTTCGCTGCTGGATGGCGAGACTGGAAGCGGTACTTTTTTGGGCGTTGTTCCGGAAAAAGCAATGCTGAATGTCGGGATAATATCACAGGATGATGTGAAAAAATCGGTCAACGAGGCGTTTGACGAGGCGATAAGTGAGCTGTCAGGGGCTGAGGGAGAGCACCACACACTGCTGTGTACCTCGTGCTGTGCGAGATTTCTCGCACTCGGCAGCAATGCGTCGGTCGAGATAGATGCTTACAGGGACAGGCTTCCCGAGGGAGTTTCGCTGATGGGCTTCTATGGCTACGGCGAGTACTGTCCGATAAACGATGACAGATCGGGAACCGGGTACAATATGTTCCACAATTTCACATTTACTATATTAGTTATTTAAACAGTTATTTAAACTGACTCTTGACAAAACTAGATTTAAGTTTTAAGATAAATATTGTCGGATCCCCGTAAGCGGAGAAGACAATATTTTTCTTTTTTGGTAAGAAAGGCAGATGCATATGAAAACGATTCTTGAAAGACTGAGTGATATAGCGGGAAGTGCTTTTGAAAAAGCGGGATATTCACCGGAGCTTGGCAAGGTAAGCGTATCGAACCGCCCCGATCTGTGCCAGTATCAGTGCAACGGCGCGATGGCTGCGGCGAAGCAGTATCACAAGGCGCCTATACAGATCGCTTCGGAAGTGGTTGAGAATATGTCCATATATGAAGCGTTTGAGAGTGTAGAGGCGATAAACCCCGGCTTTATCAATATAAACCTTAACCCTGCATTTTTGGCTGAGACTCTCGCCGAGATGATGGAGGATGAAAGGCTCGGGGTGGATCTGCCCGAAAAGCCCCAAACGATAATAGTCGATTACGGCGGGGCGAATGTAGCAAAGCTTCTGCATGTGGGACACCTAAGACCTGCTATCATAGGTGAGAGCATCAAGAGGATATGTGCCTTTGCGGGACACAAGGTCATCGGCGACGTGCATCTCGGTGACTGGGGATTGCAGATCGGGCTTATCATAACCGAGTTGAAGAGAAGAAGTCCCGAGCTTGTATATTTTGATGAGAATTATGAGGGCGAGTATCCGGTGGGGCCGCCGTTTAGCATATCGGATCTCGAGGAGATATATCCCGAGGCAAGTAAGAGATCCAAGGAGGACGAGGAGTTTCGGACAGAGGCTGAGGAGAATACCAGAAGGCTTCAAAGCGGATATAAGCCGTTTATGGCGATATGGAGACATATCATGGATGTCTCTGTTGCCGATCTGAAGAAAAACTATGACAGACTTGACGTGCACTTTGACCTGTGGAAGGGCGAGTCGGATGTGGAGAGCTACATCCCTGATATGATCGAGGATCTCAAAAACAAGGGACTGGCATACGAGAGTGAGGGGGCGCTGGTCGTCGATGTGACCAGGGAATCCGATCCCAAGGAGCTTCCGCCGTGTATCGTGGTCAAGTCAAACGGGGCTACGTTATACGCAACGACCGATCTTGCAACGATAATCGAGCGCGAGAAGCTCTACCATCCGGATTCGATAGTATATGTGGCGGACAAGAGACAGAGCCTTCACTTTACACAGGTCTTCAGAGTTGCCAAGATGGCGGAGCTTACAGGTGAGGATACATCGCTTATACACATAGGCTTCGGGACCATGAACGGTCCGGACGGAAAGCCGTTTAAGACAAGGGACGGCGGTATCTTAAGACTTGAAGAACTGATCCGTATGATCACGGAAGAGGTCAAAAAAAGGATGATACAAAACCGTGATTTTGATGAGGACGAATTAAACGAGATTGCCTCCAAGGTCGGACTTGCGGCATTGAAATACGGTGATCTTTCAAATCAGGCTTCCAAGGATTATATATTTGACATAGAACGCTTTGCCTCGTTTGAGGGAAATACGGGACCATACATACTGTATACCATTGTCAGGATCGGCTCCGTATTTGCAAAGCTTGAAGCCGGAGGCGAGAGCGTGGATGAGGATATGGAGCTGCTTGAGCCCGCGAGTGATACGGAGAAGGATCTGTATCTGATCCTTGCCGGATTCAACGAGATGGTCAAGACTGCTAGCAGAGAGCTTGCACCGCACAGGGTCTGCCAGTATATATACTCTCTGGCAGAGGCGTTTAACAGGTTTTATCATGAAACTAAGATACTTGCAGAGCCGGATAAGGACAAGAGAAATTCGTATCTGAGGCTTATCGGACTTGTAAGAAGGGTACTTTTAAAGGGAATTGATCTTCTCGGATTTGAAGCACCCGAGAAGATGTGAAAGGAGACGAATCGAGATGTTTGTAGGAAGAGAGAAGGAAAGAAAGCAGTTAGAGACGGTCTTTAAGAAAAATGAAAACGACATCGTTATCCTTTATGGAAGAGAGGGCGTAGGCAAGACTACTTTGGTAAAGGAATTCGCATCCGACAAGACTGTTATATACTATCAGGCAAGGGAGTATTCGGAGAAGGAACAAAACCGCTATTTCGATAAGAAAAAGGAGGAGCTGTCCAAGTTTTTATTACAGCCCGCCAGAAAAAAAGGGTGTCTCGTAATTGATGAATTTGACCTTATGCAAAAGGGCTACAAGGACTTTTTCAAGGACTTTTTGTCATACCTTGGCACATTGCCGATAGGACAGGTGATGATACTGCTTGTCAGCTCTTCCGTACAGTGGGTCGAGAACAAGATGGCGGATGAAGCGCCGGAGCTCATCGGTGCGGTGTCGACCCTGATCAAGATGAGGGAGTTTTCCTTTATGGAGATGGTCGACCGCTTCCCCAACAGCACAACTGAGGAGATTATATCGATATACGGTATACTCGGCGGAGTGCCGGAGTATCTCGATCTCTGGAATCCGAGAGAGACGACCAGAAAAAATATCATCAGGCTGTTTTTGGAGGATCACGCACCGCTGAGAAAGGAACCGCAGAGATTTTTAAAGACGGTACTCAGGGAGCTTCCCTTCTACAATACGATACTGTCGGTGCTCGCAGAGGATGTACCCAAGCTCAACTATCTTTACAACAGGACTGATTTTTCAAGGGCGAAGATATCGGTTTATATCAAAAATCTCATACAGCTTGATGTGGCTTCCAAGATATTTTCCTTTGAGCCCGACAAAAAGGATGCCGTGCAAAAGGGATTGTACGGGATAACTGATTCGCTGCTTGAATTCTACTTCAAGCTGATATATCCGAATATGTCGGATCTGACTATACTTACGCCGGAAGAGTTTTACGCCAAGCATATCAAGGATCAGCTCACAGTGCTTTTGGAAAGATCCTATATAAAGGTGTGCAGGGAGTTTATGGATCTGATGAGCCGTTACGGAAAGCTGCCGGAGAAGTTCGGAAACTTCGGAAGCCTTTACGGCAAAACCGGCTTTATTCCTCTGGTGGCCAGATCAGAGGAGGGCAAGATAGTTGTCGGAAACTGCAAGTGGTCATCAAAGGCTATGGGAATGAAGGATTTCGAGGAGTTGCTTGACAATACAAATCAGCTCGGACATGAGGCGGACTACTATTATCTGTTCTCCAAATCGGGCTTTGCTCCGGATCTGGCAGCGATGGCGGCAAATATGGACAATATCAATTGTATTGATCTTAACGATTTGTAATTAAAAGTTACTATTTGAGGGGGTTGGAACAGTGGAAGAATTATACAGGTATGTGAGCTCGCTCATTATGTATAACGGATCGCGACATGATACCATATTGATGAGGCTAAGCGAGCTGATAAAGGGTTATGAGAGAAGTCCGAAATCGGGAGCAAACCCGCAGGCTGCCGTCAATGACGAGATACACAGGCTGCTAGAGGTGGCGACCATGTACGGGTTTACCGAGGATCTGTGGAAGTCGTACGTGGCATTTTTGCTGATAACTGACGAGAATCCCTTCAGTATTCTTTGCGAGATGGTCGGAGCGCTTAAGGATGCTTCGGCAAATCTGATCGTAAAGAAGGATATGGAGAATTTTTACAGGATATACAATTATGATTTTTTGAAGGCGGAGAGCGTGATAGGGACGGATTGCTTTACGATATTGTCTCATTACAATTCGATGCACAAGGAGGCAAACACCTACAACAAAGGTGTGAGTGAGTGTGTAAGGGAGATAAGGCACGAGCTTGATACGGCTGAAAACGGGGATGATTTTTTCAGGATCGTGACGGGCTTTTATCAAAGACACGGTGTCGGCAAGCTCGGACTCAACAAGGCGTTCAGAGTCGAGGGCGAGGGAAATGAGTTCTCGCTGAGTCCAATCACCAACACCTTGGATGTGACTCTGGATCATCTTATCGGATACGAGATGCAGAAGGAAAGGCTTATCGAGAACACCGAGGCGTTTGTCGAGGGAAGACCCGCCAACAACTGTCTGCTTTACGGAGACGCGGGCACCGGCAAATCGACCTGTATCAAGGCGATCGTAAATAAGTATTATGACAGGGGGCTGAGGCTGATAGAGATATATAAGCATCAGTTCAAGGAGCTGTCATCTGTTATCAGAGAGATAAAAAACAGGAACTACAGATTTATCATTTATATGGACGATCTGTCATTTGAGGAGTTTGAGATCGAGTACAAATATCTCAAGG
>DMLD01000179.1 GCA_003453515.1 Lachnospiraceae bacterium | reverse complement strand
GGGGGAGAGTGACAGGGAAAGAGCGGTATGTGACTTTATCGCGGGGATGACTGACAATTACGCGGTCAAGACCTATAAGGATCTGGCAATACCCAGGATGTGGTCTGTATACTAAGGAGTGATAATGTATTACGGTGATGAGATAATCAATGAGGTCCAATCACGAAACAGCATCGTTGATCTGATAGGGACCTATGTCTCGCTAAAGCGTGCCGGAAAAAGCTACAAGGGGCTCTGTCCCTTTCACAACGAGAAGACACCTTCGTTTACGGTCGATCCCGACAAGCAGATGTTCTACTGCTTCGGATGCCACAAGGGCGGTAACATCTACACCTTTCTTATGGAATATGAGAATATGTCCTTTGTCGAGGCGGTTCGGTTTTTGGCAGAGAGAGCGGGGATAGAGCTTCCGAGTGAGTCAAGCTCACCCGAGATCAGGAAGGAGATCTCGCTAAGGGAGCAGATATTTAAGCTAAATGCGCTGGCAGGGAATTACTATTACGCGACACTCAGAGATCCCAAGGGCAGGGACGGGATGGAATATCTGAGGTCAAGGGGCATAAACGATGAGATGATGAAGAAGTTTGCTCTGGGCTTTGCTCCAAAGACAGGGGAGTTTTACAGGTATTGCAAGTCCAAGGGATATACGGATGATATCCTGAAGGAGAGCGGGCTGTTTGTCTACGACAAGACAAAGGGAGCCAGAGACAAGTTCTGGAACAGGGTCATGTACCCGATAGTCGACAGAAGAGGTCATGTGATAGGCTTTGGCGGAAGAGTTATGGGAGACGGCGAACCCAAGTATCTCAACTCACCCGAGACAAAGGTGTTTGAAAAGAGCAAAAACCTGTATGGTATCAACTATCTCCACGGCAAGCTGCCGCAGGGCATCATACTTTGTGAGGGATATATGGATGTCATCGCCATGCATCAGGCGGGGTTTGACAACGCCGTTGCTGCTCTGGGGACAGCATTTACCCCGTATCACGCCTCTCTTATAAAAAAATATACCGATTTGGTCTATGTATGTTTTGACTCGGACGGTGCCGGCACTAAGGCGGCTATGCGCGCCATCCCGATACTTCGCGGGGAAGGCATAAAGACCAAGGTCATAAGCCTTACTCCGTATAAGGATCCCGATGAGTTCATAAAGGGCAAGTCCGCCGAAGAGTTCGGGGAAAGGATCAGGGAAGCAAAGATAAGCTTCTACTTCGAGACGGAGGTCATATCGAGAGATTATGATATGGACGATCCGGAGGACAAGACCGCCTTTATGAAAAATATCGCAAAAAGGATACTCGGGTTCGAGGATGAGGTCACGAGAAGCAACTATATTGAAGCTTTTTCGAGAGAGTACGGTGTGAGGACCGAGGATTTCAGGGCTTTGGTCATACGCATGAGCGCAAGCCTTATTGGTCGTGAAGTAAATGAAAGCAAACAGACCGATGATCATTATAAGGGAAATAAGGAAAGCGGCATAGATGAGAGTCAGGGAATACTTCTGACATGGCTGTGTGAGCATCCGGAGAGCTTTGAAAAGCTTAGGGAATATGTCGGACCGGATGACTTTGCGGACGAGCCCTACAGGCTTGTGGCAAGGCTCGTGTATGAGCAGCTTGACGAAAAGCAAGGTGTCGATGTTGCTTCGATATGTTCGAAGTTTGAGGATCCGGATGATCAGTCCGTGGTCGCGGGCATTTTTCACAAGGAGGTGTCCGACGACAGGTATCTGCAGGGACGGGTCATAGAGGATGTTGTCAGGGGAATACTGAAAAACAGTATCGACAGAAGATCGGCAGGTGCGACGGCGCTTGGAGATATACAAAAGCTTTTAGAGGATAAAAAGAAGCTTGAAAATATACAGATAAGACTTTAGAATGGGGGACTGATGATGAGAAGAGAAAAGGAAGAAGAGGTAGACGAGGCTGCACAGATGGAGGTCATGAAGGACCTTATCCATACTCTTGTCGAGATGGCAAAAAAGAGTGACAACAACGCACTCTATGTTGCCGAGATCGAGAAGGTACTGCAGGACAAGGGAGTCGGCTTCAATGAGGAGAAAAAGGATCAGCTCTATGAGGCGTTGGACAATGCCGGCATCACGACCATGGTCGAGGATGAAGAGCCCGAGGATGACAAGATCATGTCCGATGTCGACGATGAGCCGACCGAGGAGGAGCTTGAAAACATAGAGCTTGCCGTTCCCGAGGGTATAAGCATAGAGGATCCTGTCCGTATGTACCTAAAGGAGATAGGTAAGGTTCCCCTGTTGAGCGCCGATGAGGAGAGAGATCTGGCAATGCGCATGGAGCAGGGCGACGAGGATGCGAAGAAGAGGCTTGCCGAGGCGAACCTCCGTCTTGTTGTCAGTATCGCAAAAAGATATGTCGGCAGAGGCATGCTTTTCCTTGACCTGATACAGGAGGGAAATCTGGGGCTGATAAAAGCCGTTGAAAAATTCGACTATAAAAAGGGATATAAATTCTCGACCTATGCAACATGGTGGATCCGTCAGGCGATAACAAGGGCAATTGCGGATCAGGCGAGGACAATAAGGATCCCGGTTCATATGGTCGAGACCATCAACAAGCT
>DMLD01000056.1 GCA_003453515.1 Lachnospiraceae bacterium | reverse complement strand
GCGCAAGGAGTGCGTTTGATGGGGCTTTATCTATATCCCCCACACGTTTCTGACCACGGCGAAGCCCACAAGCCCGACGGTCAGCACTATACATATGATGTTTTCGGCCTTGGTCAGGCGCATGGATCCAGTGCGGATATATCTTGCAACTATTTTTATAAAGAAAAATAAAAATACAGGCAGCAGCACAAACAATGCCTGATTTGCATTGAACGCCTCCCTGTAGTGCATATGCATAAGCTCCACCGACATATGCGTTACTCCGCAGCCCGGGCAGCGAAGCCCCGTGATCTCGCGAAATACACAGGGTATCATGATCCCGTGCATACAAAGAATCGCATACCCTCCTCCGAGAAGGCATGCGATCCCAAATATAATTCCTATTTTTTTCAATCTCTTTTTTACGGATGTGTCCATCTTTATACCGTTGCGCGCTGGTTAAGCTCGTTCTGGATAAGTGCGTATGTTATGATTGAAAGTCCGAATATGCTCAGTAACAGATAAAGGATCCCTCTGCTTCCCGACACACCGTTCTCCTTCTGAACTATATACTCGTCGAATCCCTGACCGGTGATGTAGCTCCAATACATAAAATAGATACCGCAGGTCACGATCGTAAGAATGATGACTATTCCTCCGCTTGTAGCTTCAGGACGCTCAAGCAGTGTGTTGGTATCCTCTACGATCTTGTAAACCCAGTACAATCCGTAGATACCAAGTGTGATGATCGACAGTACGATGCAAAGCGCTATACTTCTCTGCTGAATTGGTGGTCTCATGTTATCTCCTCCTTAGATTTATTTGATTATGACACCTGATAGGCGTTCACATATCACAACACTACGATTATACACGATATAATTCTTGATGTAAAGCTTTTTTTATGAAAAATTAGGGAAACGCTGATCAAAGCGTTCCCTGCACGAAAATCGTGGCCAAAAAAGATCGACACTCACAGCTGCACCTTCGCTACCGTGCTCCATGCACCGTACTTCTTCAGCGTTCCCTTTTTCCATATGCCTCGCACCCTGACATAGTACTTTGAGCCCTTGGTCAGCGATGGCAGCTGCTTCGTCATACCTGTGATGGTTGTGCTGCTTTTGCCGGTGAAGCTTGCATTTTTCGCATACTGTATCTGATATCCCGAGTTAGCCTCCGCCGACTTTTTGGTCACGGTAACACGTATACTTTTTGCTGATGTCTTGAGCGTCTTGATACCGGGCTTTGACGGCTTTGTAAGCGTCACCTTTTCGAGGTTTGATGTGCCGTTAATGTCCTCATAGCTGTAGGGATTCTTTCCTGTGATAAATGCCGTCCACTGCCTTGAATCGAGCATGTAGAGCTTGTTGCTGTGATAAAATAATCCCTCCACCACAGCGTCCAAGACCGTGTTGGTGAAGCTCCCGCTTTCCGGATCGTAGACACGCACGCCGTCCGTTCCTCCGACAAACAGGTCGCCTCCCACCTCAGCCACGCAGCGATTGGCGTCATAGCTGATCTTTGACTCGATAGTCGAGGTCATGCTTACGCCGTCCCATCTGTACACCCTGCCGCCTTCCGCATAGAACCACGCACCGTCCACGTAGCACATTTCTCCGGTTATTTTTCTCGGGAAAAATGACATGTACGTTTTTCCGTAGCTGCTGCCTATACCGCTGAACCTTTTTTTCGCAAGGCTCTCCAGATCGTGTACGGAGGAAAACGCCGATTTGTGCACAAGGAAATAGGTGTGATCGACATTACTTCTCAATTCACCCGTGGGATCATCCCATGTCGAGTCGATAGCATACCATTTGCCGTCAAGCTTTACCGCATTCCATGCATGAGAGTCGCTCGTCAGCGCATACGAGACAAAGCCCATATCTCTCATCAGGTGATTGAGCACGGCAGCATAGGACTGACACACCACAACTCCTGTCTTGCTCATGCTGAACGGTATATATACCCACTTATCAGAGATATCTGACGCGTAGTGAGCCTGCCACACCAGCTTGTCATGGAGCATCAGAAGCATATCCGTGTCGCTCATGGTGGTGCTTCTCCATATCTCATACTCCAGATCCGCCAGCAGCTCCTTGTATGAACGTATCGCCGAAGCGTGTGAAGACTTTGCGACAAGCGACTTTACACTCAGCTCCAGCTTGTTGGACGAATAGTACGAATTCGTGACTATATCGGTGCTGAGCGTGCAAAGATTTGGATTATTGTAGATCGCTTCCGCCACATAATACAGAAGCTGCTGTATGTTCAGCGATGAGACCCTGCTTTTGTTCAGGGTAAATGTGACCCGACTTTTGTACTGGGTCGAATCGTTTATCTTGGTCACCTTCGCCTTGGTGCCGTCGCTTCCCGAGAGCCATGCTATAAGCTGCTTGTTCATGGTTTTCTCGATATATGCGGCTGTGCTGTTCTCAAACTCATCGACCTGAGCCGTTGCTCTCGCAGCCAGCGCCGTGCCGGAGTCTCTCAAAACGCCATTCCCGGCGTCTGCGGATATCCCTGTAAATAAAGCAAATGCCAGCACTACTGCCACTGCGGTGTGTTTTATCCTTCTCATATTCCCTTACCTTTCTGTTTTATAAATATATCAGCCCCTCGTCAGTCATTGAACGTGCTTTGAAGAAACACTTGTATGACCCTAACTGTTATTTTTATATATTATCTTGTCAGACAGGTGTCAGATTGGTTATTCATTTTTGGTATTTTTCCTTGCCAAGCGGCTGTTTTTCTGATATAATCAACATATCTGTGCAAATGTTCGCCAGACGCCGTCTGTGAGAGCGTCACATTCGGCTGTTATACTACACACGCTCAGGAGTGGTGGAAACTATGAAAAAACGTAGTACGGGGAAACTTATTCTGGTATATTTTTTCAAAACTATAGGCATCATGGCCCTGCTGGTTGGCGTGGGTCTGCTCAGCTACTATCTTACGATGCTCTATTTCAAGCAGACCGATTCGCAGGAGCGCTCCACCACCTACACACATGTTATCGGCGTTGGCGCCGGCAATGAGTCGAGCAATCTCATATATTCCTATAACGACAGCGATGGTCAGATAACCGGAATGATGCTTGAATTATTTGACCAGACTACGAAAAATATCACTTATGTCACTATTCCTATAAATACTCAGGTCGAACTGAGCCAAGCCACATATCAGGAACTGATCAAGGTCAATTCCTCCCTTCCGCAGGTCGTCCGGCTCGCAGATGTTCCCAAGCAGTTCGCCGGAACTCCGGGCGATCAGCGATATGAGTATGGGATCCGTGTGCTTCAGGATGCCCTGCCGATAGATATCGGCTATTTTACGGCTATGGCTGAGAGCAAGTTCAAGGTCTACTATGAGTTCGGTGCGAAAAAGGAGAACTGCTTCTCTCCTACCGATGCCTATATCTCCAGTATGAAAAAATGCACGACAAAGTCTGACATGGACGATCTGATCAAGGATCTCTGGGACGAGCAGATCTCTGATCTGACGCTTTCGCAGAAGCTTAACTACTCCGAGGCTCTGTCCAATGTGAACTGGGATATGTACCACATCTACGCCCTCAAGGGAAAGGATGACGGCTCTGTTTTTACGATCAACCGCAAGAAGAGCAAAAAGCTGATCTCCGATATTTGGGAGTCCGAGGCTTATCAGACTCCGCAGTTTGAGACGACCACTACCACCGAGACTGTTCCCGAGGAGCAAAACATCGAAATCCTCAACGGCTCTGCCATCGACGGTCTGGCTTCGCGCTATCAAAAGGAAATGCAGGCTGACGGTCTGGCTGTTGTCAATATAGGAAATTACACGGGCATGAAGCAGCAGACAACCACGATCTATGCCAAAAATGTCAAGTGGGCAAAGAAGCATCTGCGCTCCTATTTCCCCAAGCCCAAGAAGGTTAAGGTCGAGGCATCGTCAGATCTTGAAGAGGGGATAGATGTTCAGATCATACTTGGCGTTGATGCCGATGCCTGATTTGTAACTCGGTACTTTGGTGACCGGTTGCAGCCTTCCGCTTGATATGTACCGGTTTATGACATTTTTTTATATGAAAAGTCGCCTGTTTATAGGAATTTTGACCAAAAGTTGTCTATTTTTATACATTTTTTACAAAATGCACTTGATATTTTTATGAAGAATGGATATGGTTTTTTAAAATCATTTGTTGTATACTATGTGACAGTGAACAGCGCAGGCGGTCTGTGCTGCTAAATATGAATTTTATTTTCAGGAGGATATGAACTATGGCAAGTTTATCACTGAAGAACATCAACAAGAAGTATCCTAATGGTTTTCACGCCGTTAAGGACTTCAATCTGGAGATCGAGGACAAGGAGTTTATCATCTTCGTTGGTCCGTCAGGATGTGGTAAGTCTACTACACTGCGTATGATCGCAGGTCTTGAGGAGATCTCCAGCGGTGAGCTTTGGATCGGTGACAAGATGGTAAATGATGTAGAGCCGAAGGATCGTGATATCGCGATGGTTTTCCAGAACTACGCTCT
>DMLD01000173.1 GCA_003453515.1 Lachnospiraceae bacterium | reverse complement strand
AGGCAGTCGTCAACTATGTGGCTCTTCTCGGTTGGTCGCCGGCTGAGGACAGGGAGATATACTCACTTGATGAGCTGGTAAAGGTATTCGACTACACAAGGATCAACAAGTCGCCTGCTGTATTCGACATGACGAAGCTTCGCTGGATGAACGGCGAATATATCAAAGCCATGCCTGATGAAGAGTATTATAAGTACGCCATGCCGGAGATCGACAAGGTGATAAGCAGGGATATAGACAAAAAGACCATAGCTGATCTCGTAAAGACGAGGATAGAGGTATTCCCGGATATTGCAGAGAAGATAGACTTCTTTGAGGAATTGCCTGACTATTCCGTGGACATGTACACTCACAAAAAAATGAAGACAAATTCCGAAAACTCGTTGGAAGCTCTTACTGAGATGTTGCCCGAGCTTGAAAAGCTGAGTGAGTGGGATCACGCTTCGCTCGAGAAGGTGGCTATGGATTATGTGGCAAGACATGAGTGCAAAAACGGTATCGCGCTCTGGCCGCTCAGGACGGCGGTGTCCGGTAAACAGATGACCCCGGGCGGTGCCTATGAGATAATGGAGATACTCGGAAAAGAGGAAAGTTTAGCACGTATTCGGAAGGGAATAAACAAGCTTGAAGCAGCTGTCCAATGAAGCACAGTATAGAGCCATCCACCATGGAGACGGGCCTATGATGGTGCTCGCCGGACCGGGTGCCGGCAAGACCTTTGTCATAACCAACCGCGTGTCCAATCTGATAACGGAATACGGTGTGTCTCCGGAATCGATCCTCACAGTGACCTTTTCGCGCGCCGCGGCGGTCGAGATGAAGGAAAGATTTGACATCATGACGGAGCATGCCTACAGGGGTGTGAGGTTTGGCACGTTCCACTCGGTATTTTTTGAAATACTGAAAAGAGCATATCACTACGAGGCATCCGATATAGTTTCCGATAACCTGAAGTACCGTTTTATCGCCGAAGCCATAGCTGAAACGGGATACGAGGTGGAGGATAGTCAGGAGTTTTTGGAATCCGTTGAGAAGGAGATCTCGAAGCTGAAGGGTGACGGGATCGATATAGATACCTATTATTCGACGAACTGTCCGGAGGATGTGTTTCGCGATATATACAAAGGTTATCAGGAAAGACTGTTGCGGAACAGGGCGCTTGACTTCGATGATATGGTCATCTATACATATGAGCTTTTGACAAAGCGCAGAGATATCCTGTCCGCCTGGCAGGAGAGGTTTAAATACATACTTATTGACGAGTTTCAGGACATCAACAGGCTGCAGTATGAAAATATCCGTTTGCTTGCTGCTCCGGAGGACAACATTTTTATCGTGGGAGACGATGACCAGTCAATATACGGGTTCAGGGGTGCAAGACCGGACATCATGCTCTCGTTTCCAAAGCTGTATACTAGCGCAAAAACAGTCAATCTGAACATAAATTACAGATGCTCGTCGGAGATACTGAAGACTGCGGGCGTTCTGATAAAAAACAACAAAAGACGATACAATAAGGAACTCAGCTCCGACAACGGGAGCGAGGAGCCGGTGGGCATTTCCTATCATGAGGATCTGCTGTCGGAGGCGGATTTTATATGCAGGAGTATAAGAGAATATCTGACTGACGGGATGGAGCCGGGTGAGATCGCTGTTTTGTTTCGAACCAATCTGCAGATGAGAACACTTGCGGGGAAGATGATGGATCTGGGGATCCCGTTCAGGATGAAGGAAAGCATGCCGAATATGTTCAAGAGCTTCATCGCGACGGATATCATCGCGTATCTTCAGATGGCATGCGGAGATGACTCCAGGGAGACATTTTTGAGGGTGATGAACCGCCCTGTCAGATATATAAGCCGGAAGGCGTTAGCTGAGCCGGAGATAGATTTTGGCGTGATACGATCGTATTATATGAAAAATAAGCAGTATTGGATGCTTGATCGTATCAGTGAAATGGAAGAAGATATCAAACACTTACGAAAAATGACACCGATATCCGCAATACATTATATTCGTATGCAGATAGGATATGACGAGTTCCTGAAGGAGAGAGCTGTCGAAAGGGGCGTAAAGCCCGATGACTGGTTCGAGACTTTAGAGGAGATCGAGGATTCGGCATCCGGGATGACTTCGATCAGGGAGTGGATTGAGTTTACCGAGGAGTACGGCAGGGAGCTGGAGCGCATGAGGTCTCAGAAAAATGAGGAGCCGGTCGATGGTATAGAGCTTATGACCATGCACGGGGCAAAGGGACTTGAATATGATGTGGTGTTCATACCCACGCTCAATGAGGGGGTCTGTCCGTATCGGAAGGCGGGGCTTGCGGCAGAGATCGAGGAGGAAAGGCGGATGCTCTATGTGGCTATGACCAGAGCCAGACACAGGCTGCATCTGTCATATGTAGGAAAACGATTTAACAAGAAAGCGGACAAGTCAAGATTTTTGACGGAGATCGAGAGTGCCGTGTGATATAGAGACTGTAATGAGTTATATATGAAGGAGGATACAAAATGGAATTACCCGATCTGAACGAGATGGATGATATCATCGTAACCATAGAGGAGGATGACGGCAAGCAGACTGAGTGTCAGGTCATCTGTATGTTTGAGTATGATAACAGGGCTTATGCCGCGCTGACGCCGACTGATGACGATATAGAGGAAGCGTATCTGTTCGGTGTGACCTTTGAGGATCAGGGAGACGAGGTCGAGTTTACGCTTGAGAACATAGATGATGACGAGCTTCTTGAGGAGGTCGGCGGGGTATTCGAGTCGATCATGGCGGAGGCGACGGGAGATGATGATGAGCTTCCGGAGGGAGTGACTATCGATCCGGTCGATTCCGGATCGCATGAGCGTGTCATAAGTGATGGCGACGATGCTTTCTGGGATCAGTTCATCAACAAAAAGCTCGACGACTTATGATGATATAAACGCTTTTTATCAGCGTTTCCCTAAAAAAGTATATGAATGAAGAACGATCAATAATCAAGATTTCTGTCCGTAACCTGGTTGAGTTTTTGCTCCGCTCCGGCGATATTACCCCGGGTGGAGCAGGAGTTCAAAATCTCGAAGCCATGCAGGAAGGCAGCAGGATCCACAGAAAAATACAAAAATCAATGGGCGTCGGCTATGAAGCCGAGGTCCCTCTTGTTGTGTGCATACCAGTGACCTCACCTGATACCGGTATGACCTTCACCCTCCGGATCGAGGGAAGAGCAGACGGTATATGGCGCGATCCGGGTCAGACTGACAGCAGCTCCCATGAAAATGTTCTTATAGACGAGATCAAGGGTGTATATGCCGATCCAAAGGACTTCTCCGAGCCCGATCCGCTTCACCTCGCCCAGGCGATGTGCTATGCTTATATGGTCGTACAAGAGGAGGAGTTGTCAGACATATCCGTACAGATAACCTATTGCCATATAGAGACTGAACACATCAGGAGATTTAAGGAGGATCACAGTGCCGATGAGGTGATCTCGTGGTTCAATGATCTTATCAGTATGTATATCCCCTGGGCCATATACCGGCACGATCACGCCCTGCTCAGAGACAGCTCCATAAGCACGCTTGGGTTCCCGTTTGACTACAGAGAGGGACAGGCAGAGCTGGTCGGCTTTACCTATACCCGTATCAGAGATAAAAAGCGGCTTTTTATCGAGGCACCCACCGGAGTCGGCAAGACAGTTTCCACGGTTTTTCCCGCTGTCAAGGCGATGGGTGAGGGAATGTGTGAGAGGATCTTTTATCTGACTGCAAAAACCATAACGAGAACGGTCGCGGAGGACTGTTTTTCACTTCTGAAGGATAACGGCTTAGTTATCACCCCCATTACCATAACCGCCAAGGAAAAGTTATGCTGCCTTGATAAGCCCGATTGCGATCCCACTGTTTGCAGCCGGGCAAGGGGGCACTATGACCGCGTAAACGATGCGCTCTATAATATGCTGACAAATGAGGAGCATATTGACAGGGAGACAGTCGCTGACTACGCCGCCAGGCATGATGTGTGCCCCTTTGAACTGAATTTGGACGCAGCGAACTTTGCCGATGCCGTGATATGTGACTATAATTATGTATTTGATCCGAACGTATACCTCAGAAGATTTTTCCAGTCAGGGAAAAAGGGAAATCAGGTCCTTCTCATAGATGAGGCTCACAATCTGGTGGAACGCGGGCGTGAGATGTACTCTGCTGCGATAGTAAAAGAGGATTTTTTGAAAATAGCGCGTCTTAGCAAAAAGATGCTCAAAACGGAGCAGCGCCCGGATGCGGCGTATTCACTGCGGCTTTTGATAAGATCAACGGAGGCGGTTAACAAATATCTTCTCGAATTAAAAAGACAGTGTGACAGGTTCAGTGAGGTTGATAATATAGACAGTCTCGGCTTCAAGCTTTTGAGCTTGGTGACAAACTACGAGGTCATGACAGCTGAGATCGGAGCGCTTCCCGAGAGAGAGACCTTTGTCGAGTTCTACTTTTCGGTCAGGTTCTTTTTGGCAATATGGGAGAGCATGGATGACCATTACAGGATATACACAGACTACGATGACGAGGGCAATTTCAGATTGACGCTCAAATGCATGGATCCTTCAGGACGGCTGAGAGAGGTCATGGATAATGTCAGGTCTACCATCATGTTTTCCGCAACACTGCTCCCGATCCGCTACTACAAGGAGCAGCTGGGCGGGGATGCGGATGATGAAGCGGTCTACGCAAGATCGTCGTTTCCCCGGGATAATCGCCGGATACTCATTGCAAATGACGTGACAAGCCTGTATCGCAGGCGCGGATCTGAGATGTACAAGAGGATAGCTGATTATATAGCTGCCTTTGTTACGGCGCGTGAGGGAAACTACCTCATATTTTTCCCTTCTTATATATTTATGGAGGAGGTTGCAGGTCATCTTGAGCTTCCCGGGAGTATAGAGCTGCTTACCCAGGACAGGCATATGTCCGAGACCGCAAGGGAGGATTTTTTAAAAGCATTTGACGGAGACAATGTAGTCGGACTCTGTGTGATGGGAGGGGTATTCTCAGAGGGAATAGACCTGACGGGTGACAGACTTATCGGGGCTGCGATAGTCGGGACGGGTCTTCCGATGGTATGCGACGAGAGAGAGCTTTTTAAGAGGTATTTTGATGAAATAAACGGCAGCGGTTTTGACTATGCTTACCTGTTCCCCGGGATAAGCAAGGTGTTTCAGGCAGGTGGCAGGGTCATACGGACAGCCACCGACCGGGGAGTAGTGCTGCTGCTCGACGACAGATTTTTACGAAGGGAGTATCGTGGTGAGTTTCCGAAGGAGTGGAACAATTCAGTGGTCGTCTCACTGGATACCATAAGGGATGAGCTTTATAGGTTCTGGCAGGATGAGAAATAATTTTTTTTAAATAATTCTAAGATCATTGCAACACTTTGCAAAGCTGTATCATCTTATATATGAATCGAGATTCTATTGTCATATGACAGATGATGCGAGGAGGGATGTTTATGACCAATATGGAATGGGCTTTAGTCAACGCTGCCAAGCAGGGAGATGCCCATGCGTTTGCTACACTGTATGAACGCTACTATAAGGATCTGTACAGATTTGCACTGTGTTATCTGAAAAATCCCACTCAGGCGGAGGATGCCGTGAGTCAGGCGGTTTTAAAGGCGTACGAGAGAATGCCTGATCTGAGAAAGGATTCTTCATTCAAAAGCTGGATATTTCAGATCACTGCAAATGAATGCAGACAGATATGGAGAGTGGGACAAAAAACCGAGAGCATGCCCGAAAACTACGAGCAATCAGTGGAGGAGACGGGCTATGCAAGCCATGAGATCGACGAAATGATGAAGGTGCTGACCACAGACGAGAGAATGGTTGTTTCGCTGTCTGTCTTTTCAGGCTACAGATCCACGGAGATCGGAAAGATGCTGACCATGAGACCGGGAACGGTCAGGTCGCTGAAAAGCAGGGCGCTTGAAAAGCTCAGAGCAGCTATGTCGATGGCGTAGAACGGAGGTGCGATATGTCAGAATTTAACGATAAAGATAAAAATATTATGGATAATGAAGTTGTGGATGAGAAAACACTCCCAAGGGCAGAGGATATGTCGGAGGAGGAGCTCTACAGAATACTAAAGGAGGATGCTGACAGTGTAGAGCCGCCGTCAAGTCTTTCACCTGCTGCTATAGAGGAGAAGCTCAAGGGGATCACGCAGAGGTCTCATGGAAGAAGGATCGGGATAGGTTTTGTAGCGGGTATCGCAGCCTGCCTTGCACTTGGCATAATGGCAGGGATTATCACCTACTCACTTATCGGCAAGCCCTCAAAGCAGGAAGCATCCGACTTAGACTACACTGTTGTTGCGGATAACGGAGATGGCTCGGGGAAGCCGGATGAGGTGACAGCTCCGCAGAGTACGGATGATAGCTTTGTGCATGATGGATATGAGGAAGTATGCGAGATCATCAACAGATATAATGAAAACAAAGCAGACATAGAGAAGGGGTACATAAAATACGAATCCTCTGATATGGCAATACCTGAAGAGGTGCCTGCGGCAGAGGGATATGCACCGGAAGATAATGCGTCGGAGGATACAGATACCGAGAGCGCCTCAGATTCCTCCGGCATGGCAAATAGTGCACCCGATCAGGGGACGACTGGTGACTACTCCCGTACCGATGAGCAGGTACAGGGCGTGGAAGAGGGAGATATAGTAAAGACGGATGGGAAGTACATATACACGGTCGAGCAGACTACATTTGGTGTTACCATCCATTTGATAGAGCCGAACGGAAACAACTCAAAGGAGATCGGGAGCATAGAGCTTAAGGATATGGACTGCTTCGAGCTCTACATCTACGGTACAAAAATAATTGCGATCGGAACAGCCTGGGGCGACGGTCAGGGCATGGTGTACAAGACCTATGACATGGAGTATGAGCGGATCGACGGGGATACAGCAGCATCAGATGATGTGAGCGCAGAGGATAGCAGGATAAAAACGACCATATCTATCATAGATATATCGGATCCGACCGCGCCGAAGGAGCTAAAAAGCCATACACAGAGCGGATCGTTTAACACATCGAGGCTCAGGGACGGATATTTGTATACATTTACCGAAGACAGCTATTACAGTGCTACTCCGTATGAGAAGTCCAAACCGAAAAGCTATATCCCTACTGCGGACGGTACTACCGTCGCACCGGATCGGATCAAGCGTGCGGGAGATGACGATACCAACAACTATATGGTCATGACATCCATAAGCCTTGACTCACCTGAGAATTTCACTGATACGATGGCAGTGCTCGGCGGTGGTGCAACCTACTATGTAAGTACGGAAAACATATACATAGCCAGGATACCCGACAATTCTTACAGCATGGGAAATGACACCGTCAAGACAACGCTGTCGAAGTTTTCCTACAAAAACGGTCACATGGAAAAGATCGCCGATGCAAAGTTCCGCGGTGTGATAAGTGATTCATACTACATGCATGAGTATCAGGGAAACCTGAATTTCTTGTATACATCATTTGATTTCAGAACCGGGGATACTGTAAACGGTCTGTGCATAGTCGATGAGGAACTTGAAAAGCTCGGAGAGCTGAGAAATATAGCACGCGGCGAGCAGATATATGCTTCATATTATATGGACAATATGGCATACTTCGTGACATATCGAAACACCGATCCCGTGTTTGCGGTCGATATATCGGATCCGACGAAGCCGGAATACAAGAGTGAATTGAAGCTTCCGGGGTATTCGGAATACCTTCACAGCCTCGGAGATGATACACTGATAGGTATAGGCTATGGGGCTGCCAAAAATTCGGATTGGGACGATACGACAAAGATATCTTTGATGGAGATCGGAGAGGATCATGTGGTCAAGGAGCTTTCCAAGACGATGATGGAGCAGGCTTCGACCAATATAGCCGGCATTAACCATAAAGCAGTATTTATAGATGAGGAAAGAGGGCTTATAGGCTTCGGGCTTTCAAACGGATTTTCTGACGATGACCCGAATGCATATTACACTGAGGATGAGAACTACATAACAGACAGGTATGTCGTGTACAAGAGAAAGGGAGACAAGCTGGTTCAGGTGCTGAACACCATGGATGACAAGGAGCTTCCGGTAGTTCCTATGAGCACACTCAGAGGTGTCAGGATAGGCGAGACCTTCTATGTGTGCTCGGAAGCGGGAGTTATGAAAGCGTACAAAATAGGTGACGGCACGAAAAAGTGGAAGAGTGCCTAATAGGCATTCTTGTTGACAAAGCCCTTAAATACGGTAAGAAAGAGTATCTTTATATCAAGACCGATACTCCAGTTCTCAACATAATAAAGGTCACAGTCTATGCGCTTGCGTATGGACGTATCGCCCCGGTATCCGTTCACCTGAGCCCAGCCGGTGATGCCGGGGCGAACCTGATGCTTGACCATATAACGGGGGATCTCTTCCCTGAATTTTTCAACAAACTGCGGGCGCTCGGGTCTCGGACCCACGAGACTCATACTTCCGATAAGCACGTTGAAAAACTGCGGTATCTCATCAAGGCTGGTCTTTCGGATAAATTTACCGATCTTTGTTACTCTCGGATCATCCTTCACTGTCCAAGCCTTGGCTTCGGACTCCTCATCCTGCATCTTCATGGATCTGAATTTGTACATCATAAAGGGCTTGTTGTGAAG
>DMLD01000103.1 GCA_003453515.1 Lachnospiraceae bacterium | reverse complement strand
GATGTTCCGGTATACCTTTTTACCGGATTTTTGGAGAGCGGAAAGACAAGGTGTATACGTGAGGTCATCGAAGAGGGCAACTTCACCGATGGCAAAAGATCCCTGCTTATACTCACTGAGGAGGGTGAGGAGGAGCTCGATGATATGCTGCTTGCAGCCAACAAGATCGATATGATCACAGTAGAGAACGAGGAAGAGTTCACCGAGAAGGTATGCTTCCATAATCTCCGCAAGTATCGCTCTGATCGTGTGATCATCGAGGTCAACGGTATGTGGAACCTCGACCGAATATACAATGAGGTACTGCCGGAAAACTGGATCGTGATCCAGACCTTTACCACGGTGAATGCGCAGACTTTCGATATGTATGTAAATAATATGAAATCGATGATGATGGCACATTTTCAGATGTCGGATCTTGTTATTTTCAACAGATGTACGTCTGATATGAATAAGCCTTCCATGCGCCGTAATGTAAAGGCGATAAATCGTATGGCTCAGGTGATGTTCGAGTCCGAGGACGGTTCGGTCGAGAACAATATCGAAGAGGAGCTGCCGTATGATATAAATGCCTCCGAGATCATCCTGGAGGATGACGACTTCGGGCTGTGGTATCTGGATGTTACGGAGCACCCGGAGAGATACGAGGACAAGACGATCACCTTTAAGGGGCAGGTCTACAGATCAAAGAACTTCCCGAGCGGTACGTTTGTGCCTGCAAGGGCGGCGATGACATGCTGTGCCGATGATATTCAAAAGATCGGTTTTCTGTGCCATGCCAAGGAGGCTGAAGCACTGGATGTTAATTCATGGGTCAAGGTCTCGGTCAAGGTGAAGTCAGAGTTCAATCCGCAGTATCAGCAGATGTATCCTGTGCTTTGGGCTGACAGTGTGACACCGGATGAGCCGCCCGCGGAGGAAGTGGTGTACTTCTCATGATCGAGGATGTCATAGTGTTGCGATCAGTAAAGGCTATCGATCTATAACTGTGATATCAGGTTCATCCTTACTATATCGCAGTCAGGTATAACTGTTGTTGAGTATCA
Organism: Lachnospiraceae bacterium; assembly: GCA_003453515.1. Lineage (GTDB taxonomy): Bacteria > Bacillota > Clostridia > Lachnospirales > Lachnospiraceae > Eubacterium_F. The sequence goes on along the minus strand of DMLD01000103.1, from coordinate 3,226 downwards.
GGGGTTAACGACATAGCTTTTTGATGGCGATATGATACGGACAATCCGGGTATATGTGTAAAAAAATATTATAATATATAAACGGGGGAGAAAATGATGAGTAAGATTCAGATGAAAACGCCTTTGGTTGAGATGGATGGCGATGAGATGACGAGAATTCTTTGGAAGATGATAAAAGATGAATTGCTTGCGCCGTACATTGATTTGAAAACCGAATACTATGATCTTGGGCTTGAACACCGTAACGAAACGGATGATCAGGTAACTATCGACTCTGCTGAGGCGACAAAGAAGTATGGTGTTGCGGTCAAGTGCGCAACCATTACGCCTAATGCTGCTAGAGTTGATGAGTATAAGCTTAAACAAATGTGGAAATCACCCAACGGCACAATACGTGCCATACTCGATGGAACGGTATTCCGCACTCCAATTCAGGTAAAGGGGATAGAGCCTTGTGTAAAAAACTGGAAAAAACCCATCACCTTGGCAAGACATGCCTACGGTGATGTCTATAAAAACGTAGAGATCAGGGTGCCGGGCGCAGGCAAGGCAGAGCTGGTGTTCACAGGTGCCGACGGTACCGAAATACGGCAAACCATACAGGAGTTTGACGGACCGGGAGTGGTACAGGGCGTTCACAATAAAGATAATTCTATTATAAGTTTTGCGAAATCCTGTTTCAATTACGCTTTGGACACAAATCAGGATCTTTGGTTCGCGACCAAGGACACGATCTCAAAGACCTATGATCACAGATTTAAGGATATTTTTCAGGAAATATATGAAAACGAGTATAAACAAAAGTTTGATGAGGCGGGTCTGGAATATTTCTACACATTGATCGATGATGCGGTTGCGCGAGTGATGAAAACCGAGGGCGGCTTTATCTGGGCATGTAAGAATTATGACGGTGATGTGATGAGCGATATGGTCTCATCCGCGTGCGGATCACTTGCCATGATGACATCGGTGCTTGTTTCTCCATCCGGTGTGTATGAGTACGAGGCTGCTCACGGTACCGTACAGCGTCATTACTACAAGTATCTGAAGGGTGAAGAGACCTCGACCAACTCGGTTGCAACTATCTTTGCGTGGACGGGAGCCCTGAGAAAGCGCGGTGAGCTGGATGGTATAGATGAATTGTGTAGTTTCGCTGATAAGTTGGAGAAGGCCACGCTGTCTACCATCGAATCAGGTCGCATGACCAAGGATCTTGCACTCATAACATCCCTGAAGGATGTTGAGGTGCTCAACAGCGAGGGCTTTATCAAGGCTATCAGGGAGAATCTGGACTGATGCAGGTATGCAGACTGAATCCGAAGCATCTCAGGGATGCCCTTGATCTGGTTTGGGAGGTCTTTGAGGAGTATGAGGCACCTGATTATGGTGAGATGGGAGTGAAGACCTTTCGTCATTTTATCGACTATCACGCCATGAAAGATAGGATGGATTCGGGAGAGATGAAGCTTTGGGGCTGCTATCTGAACAATTATCTTGTGGGAGTGATCGCGCTTAGGACGGGTCAGCATATAAGTCTTTTGTTCGTGAGAGGCAGGTTTCATCATCTTGGGATAGCCTCGGGTTTGGTAAGAGTTCTCATCGATGATGTGAGAAAATCCGATCCGCAGATCCCGGTGGTTACAGTCAATTCCTCGCCGTATGCGGTTGGGTTTTACGAAAAGTTTGGCTTTGTTGCGGATGGTCCTGAGGAGAAAAGAGATGGCATCAGATACACTACAATGAGGATAGGGATATGAAAAAAGCTGTTCTTAATATATTGATAGTCGTGTTTGCACTCGTTTTTATAGGATGCGGGTGGTATCTTCTTAAGTATTACCTCGACGCCAAGCAGGCGGGAGACGAGATCGAAGCGCTCGAGGAGCTTGTGAGTGAGAGCGAGGAACTCCCGGACAGCGATCCGGAGGTAGCCGAGGAGATCGAGGTGGTCGCTCCGTCCGGGCAGAAGAAAAAGGTCCTCAAAAAGTACAAAAAGCTGTATAAAAAGAATAATGATGTGATAGGCTGGGTGAAGGTGGACGACACGCCTATCGACTATCCGGTGATGATGACAAAGGATGATAACGAATATTATCTCCACAGAAACTTCGATAAGAAGGATGATATCAACGGAATGCCGTTTCTCGACGCAGCGTGCGATCCCGATGATGTGTACAACAATCTGCTGATATACGGACATCATATGAAGAGCGGAATGATGTTTGCGCATCTGCTCGACTTCGAAAGCGCGGATTTCTATAAGAAGCACAAGTTGATACACTTTGACACGCTGTATGAAAAGGGCGAATACGAGATCGTGGCGGCGTTCAGGTCGCAGGTATACAAGGAGGAGGACAAGGTCTTTAAGTACTATGAGTACAAGGGGAACCTGTCAAAGAAGCGTTTTGATGAGTATATCAAGGGGATAAAAAAGCTTTCTCTCTACGATACCGGGGTCACGCCAAAGTATGGTGAGCAGTTGCTTTCGTTAGTAACCTGTGCTTATCATACGGATGAAGGACGCTTTGTCGTGGTGGCAAGGAAAACCTCATAATACGATTTACGGGCAGAGTAGGAACTGATTAGGGACGCTTTTGTTGTAGTGGTTGGGAAGCGAAAAAGTGCTGTAAGTCTGTATCCATAAAAAAGATCGACCGGTTCGGTCTTTTTTTCTTGACTTTTTTCCAAATGTAATATATCATATAGAATTAGTAGGAAATGTAAACCCCTTTTATTCAGGAGGAGAGCAGATGAAGATTTCAACAAAGGGAAGATATGCACTGAGACTGATGCTTGAGCTGGCGATGAGTGATGCTTCGCGTCCGGTTCGCATAAGAGAGATTGCGGAGAAACAGAACATATCGGATAAGTACCTCGAACAAATAATATCTACATTAAATAAAGCGGGTTTTGTGCGAAGTGTGAGGGGACCGCAGGGAGGATATCTGTTGACACGCGACCCAAAGGAATATCTTGTCGGAGATATACTCAGACTGACTGAGGGAAGTATGGTGCCGGTGGATTGTGTAGATAAAAACATATTTGATTGTCCAAGGGCTGAGGATTGCGCGACCAATATCTTATGGTGTAAGCTTGACGCAGCCATACGCGGAGTCATAGACAATGTGACGCTTGATGATCTGAAGGATTGGCAGATAGCCAAGAGCGGTGATTATTCTATATAAGGATACACGGATTATTCTATTTAAGGATACACTGATTAAATCAG
>DMLD01000153.1 GCA_003453515.1 Lachnospiraceae bacterium | reverse complement strand
TGTTGATATAGTGACCTATCGGATTGAAGACGACCACATCGATCCCCTCGGCGCGAAGAGATGAGGCGAAGCTTGTCGGGGTGCGCATCAGAGCCCCGAAGTCATCAAAGAGAAACTTGATCTCCACTCCCTCACTTTTCTTGCGAAGAAGGAGCTCGTGAAGCTTGTCCCACAGCGCTCCCTCAGCGACGATGAAAAACTCCAGAAAAATAAACCGCTTCGCACTCTCAAGCTTTTCAAAAATATCATCGAGTATCAGCTCACCCATTTCATAATAGGTGACCTCGGTATTTTTATAAAGGGGTGATCCCTCTGCCGTCATATATGACGATATACGCGATGAGACCGGGTGCGAAAGACGGAACTCCTCCGATATCGAGTCGTCGAATTCAAGGTATTTGTCGACCTCGGCGAACCTGGCTGCGATCCGCCTGTTCAGGGAATTGTTTTTCCCGACCCTTCCAAACATAAAAAACATGATAGTCCCGGCGATGGGCAAAAGCATGATTATGCAGACCCACCCGAACTTATATGCCATGGAGCGGTTATCATTGGTCAGGATCAGTACAACTATGATCCCCATGCCCTCCATCAGAAAATAAAACAGCGCTGAAAACTGTCCCAAAAAAAGCGCCACTCCTATGATAATTGCAAACTGCAGTATCACCAGTGCCGCAAGGACACAGGCGCGTATAAAACCGCTTGTATAACTCTCCACACGCCCTTCAAGTCCTGCAAGATGTGCAAGTCTTCTTTTCCCCAAGCGCACATTTTTCCTATAAGCCATGAACCCTATTCCGTCCTGTGATCATTTATTTAAGGATACACTGATGCATCAGTGTATCCTTAAGGAAATACCGATCATTTCCTGATGCTACAGCTTTACCCGTCTCGGTCTTCTCTTGATATCGATCCTCTTCTCAAAGAAGGATATGATAAGTATGAGGAGATTTGCCAGTATAAAGTATATCACTGCGGTAGATATCAACGGGAAAAACGCCTCCATCGTCCTCGACCTGATGATATCGGATATCTTGGTCAGATCCTCCACGGCTATATATCCGACCACGGATGTCATCTTCACCATCGATATGAATTCACCCTTTAATACGGGTATAAAATGTATGGCAGCCTGTGGAAATACGACCATGAAGAAGCTCTGTACCGGCGTGAGCCCAAGCGCCAGAGCCGCCTCCTGCTGTCCGCTGTCGACAGCCTCTATACCGCTTCGCATCATCTCCGATGTATACGCGGCAAAGTTCATCGAAAAGCCGATGATCGCTATGATAACGCCCGATATGTTCGAGCTTGCAAAAACTATATAATAGAGGATCATGAGCAGGACTATCGTCGGCGTACCCTGGATTATCCTTACCAGCACGGCGATGATCGTGCTCAGCACCTTCAATCGGCTTCTCCTGCCCATGCACATCAAAAACCCCAGAATAAGTCCGAAAACAGCAGACGCTATCGAAACCAGCACTGTCACGCCCAATCCGCCAAGTATCAGCTTCCACCTGTCCTCATATATAAATGTATTCTTAAAGCTGTTGGCGACCGACGCAAAGAACCCGACATCTCCCTTTCCGGCACCCTCCGTCCTTACCACTGCGACCAAGCCGCCTTGGTATGTGGTCTCGGAAAAATCAACAAGCTTTGATCTCTCCTCGGTTTTCGTCAACGAGCCTGCTATCATATCACACTTACCGGAGGATAATGACGCTAAAAGAGCATCGAACTCGACCGCAGTCTCCTCGATCTTGTACCCAAGCTCTCTGGCGATCCTGTACGCAAGATCGATCTCATAACCGGCGAGCTCGCCATTATCATCAGTATAGCTCATCCCCGGAGACGTCGATGCCGCCCATAGGCGTATGGTACCGTTTTCACCGGTGAGCCCTGTTTTATCGATGACCTTTTTGCTTTCATCCGCACCTAACCAGATGTCCTCAAGCTCCTTAAAAACTCCCTCTTCCCTGTATCTGACTATGACCTTATCGAACTCAGCTTTAAGCTTGGAGCCCTTTTGATATGCAAATCCGAGATTATCCGGAACGACATACTCTTCTATATATCCGACATCATCATTCGTATTTGCCCAAATAACGGCAAGCGGCTTTGATGAAAAGATAGAATCTACCTTTCCGCTCTTTAACGCCGCCAGACAATCGGCACTCGTCTTAAATATAACGGGTTTAGCCCCATTTATATACTGCGGGATAAGTGATTCGGTTATCGACCCCTGATATGCGGCGAACTCCCTTCCTTCAAGCTCACTGAACGAATTAAATTCCAGCTGTCCCACAGAGCCGCTCCCGGCTGCATCCTCACCTTCCGATCCATCGGCAGCCAGCGCCCTATCGCTTCCGCTGTCAACACAGCCGGAAACGGCGGGTACAACTCCCGTGACCATACCCAAAAGCAAAACCAATACAAATGCCCGTTTGATACTGTGTTTTCTTTTGTTTGTTTTATTTGTAAAAGAATTATGCCTATTAAAACTCATATCAAAGTCCTTTCATTTCTCACTGCTGATCGGTGTTTTCTTAAGGAAACGCTGATTAAAGCGTTTCCTTGCACGAAAATCGTGGCACGAAGTGCCTTCCTATACGATTTTCTGTGCATCCTCCCGGA
>DMLD01000163.1 GCA_003453515.1 Lachnospiraceae bacterium | reverse complement strand
GGATGATCCACTCCGCCTGCTCCATAACTCGTTTCTGCAATGACTCCGGAGTATCATCATCGAGCACGTCGACCGCTTTTTGCAGTATGATAGGTCCGGAATCCGTCCCCTCATCCACAAAGTGTACTGTCGCACCTGTTACCTTATTGCCCCTTTTCAATACGCTCTCGTGCACCTTCAGACCGTAATAGCCGTCTCCGCAGTGAGATGGAATGAGCGAGGGATGGATATTTATCATCCTGCCTTCATATGCTTTTACGAGATTCTCGGGAAGTATCACAAGATAGCCTCCCAGTACAACGAGCTCAATGCCATATTTTTCAAGTGTAGAGATCATGGCAAGTCCGAACTCGTCTCTCGACGCATAATCACGGGGTTTTATGACCTCGGTGGCGATACCCGCATCCTTTGCTCTCGTCAGAGCATACGCATCAGACTTGTTGCTGATGACAAGCGAGATCTCGGTGTTGGTGATGGTACCATCATTGACCCTGTCTATGATCGCCTGAAGATTGGTTCCACCTCCGGAAACACACACAGCTATCTTTAACATTTATAAACCCTTTCAATATCCATATTTGTTAGCCGTAAACATCAGCTACTGTCGATCACAGCAGAGTGACGCCCTTGTTGCCTCTGGTGATATCACCTATCACATAAGGAGTCTCGCCTGCCGAGGTGATGGCTTCCATGGCAGTATCCACATCTTCGGGTGAAACCGCCAAAACCATACCGATACCCATGTTATATGTGTTGTACATGACCTGCTCGTCAACATTGCCGTCTCTTGCAAGCATGTCAAAGATCGGTGGAATTTTGAAGGAATCAAGCTTGATCCTGGCATGTGTGGTTTCGGAAAGCATACGCGGGATGTTTTCTATAAATCCCCCTCCTGTTATGTGTGAACAAGCCTTGATCGTCACGCCCTTCGATTTGATCGCTTCAAGAGCCTTGACATATATCTTGGTCGGAGTGAGCAGTACCTCGCCTAAGGACTTGTCAGTCTCCAAGCACTCGTAATGACGGTTGAGTGCCTCCTCTGTCATGGAGAATACACTTCTCACAAGAGAAAAGCCATTGCTGTGCACACCGGAGCTCGCCATACCGATCAACACATCGCGGTCTCTGAGGCTCTGCCCGGTTATCATATCCTTTTTATCGACTATACCAACCGAGAAGCCTGCAAGATCGTACTCATCAACAGGGTAAAAGCCCGGCATCTCCGCAGTTTCACCGCCGATAAGTGCCGCACCTGCCTGTCTGCATCCATCGGCAACGCCGCTTACTATCTCGGCTATCTTCTTAGGTTCATTTTTCCCACAGGCGATATAATCCAGGAAAAATAGCGGTGCTCCGCCTGCGCACGCGATATCATTGACACACATCGCCACGCAGTCTATCCCGACTGTATCGTGCTTGTCCATTAAAAATGCAAGCTTAAGCTTTGTTCCGACTCCGTCAGTACCGGATACCAGCGTCGGCTCCTCCATCCCCATAAAGGATTTGATAGAAAAGCCACCGGAAAAGCCTCCGATATCAGTCAGCACCTCATTTCTCATGGTCGAAGCAACATGCTCCTTCATAAGCTCTACTGCCTTGTACCCTGCTTCGATGTCCACCCCTGCTTTTTTGTAATCCATCTTTTCTCCTCCACACCTGTTATTTTACTATTTTAAAGGTCTTGGTTTTAGTACCTTTATAGTTTCCTTTGCCCTTTATCTTCAGCGTAGCTGTTCCCTTCGCTTTGTTGTTGGTGTATGTCACGGTATAATCCGTTCCCTTCTTCAGCGTGAACCCGTTTACAACGACTTTGGCACTCGGCTTTATAGCATAACCTGTGTACTTATATTTTTTCTTGATTCCTGATATGGTACCATCTTTGACAGAGTCCTTGACTATGGCAAAGGTCTTGGTATATGTGCCTCTGTATCCGCTTCCGTCTATCGCTTTTATGGTAACCTTTCCGGTACCCACATTTTTATTATTGCTGTATGAAACAGTGTAGTCAACGCCCTTCATAAGCACATTGCCGTCAACCCTTACGATCGGTTGAGGCTTTATCGCGGAATGAGTATAAACATATCCGGTCTTTATATTGGTAACGCGCGCAGCACTCAGATCATTTCTGATATTGTTATATGAGGTTCTCGCCGCTACCAGAGTTCCGTAGTTGCTCACAAGCTGCTTCTGATAATCGGTAAGTGCCGAATACGCAGCCTCTGCCTCCTCGATCCTTGTTCTCGAATTCGCGGTCACAACACCGATATAAGAAATCAGCTCCATGACCCTGTTTGCCAGAGCAAGACTCTTGGCATAAGTTCCGTATTCGAGCTCGGACAAATGCTGTAAATACAGATTGCCAAAGTATGCCTTGGCTTTTGCGTTCATCGCGTTGTATCTTGTCCTGATGGACTCGATCTTTGTCTGGTCGTTCGAGGTCATTGCGATCAGCAACGCATCAACCTCAAGTCTTAGGTTCCATGCGGCGGTCGCATCCTGATAGACCGTATAGAAGGTCGCATAGCTGTATATGCGGTTTTGGTTGGCTGTTGAGAGCCCGTTGTAAGATGTCACTATCGCCTGAATGGATCCGTAATTGTTAAGCATCTGATTGTCCTCGGTCTTCAGGACAGTCTCTATCTTTGCGAGAATATTTTTCACGGTCGTCATATCACCCAGGAATTCATCTATCCCGGTCACAAGACGGTCAACACCGCTGGTCGATCCGTATTTGGCGACAAGTCCCGTATAGGCAGCATAGGCTGTGTCGTAGGCATCCTTAAACGTCGCATAGGTGCTGTCATTTGTCGGATAATTGATCACGGAGATCAACGAAGCCACATTGCTCAGCTCGTTGACCGACGAACCCAAATTGGTAAGCGAGGTCACATCAGAGGACGGTACCTTCGCCTTCTCATCATCGGTCAGAGCCTCGTAGAGGTTGCGGGCGCGGGTCAGCTCCTCGATCTCTTCCTTTGTCCCCGGCACCCCCTTGCTAACAACAGCCTTAAGTGCTGACCTGAAATTGTTTACATGGTTATACTGGGTTATCAGATTCCTTATCTCATTGCCGTTGTACAACAGATACAGGATCGATGA
>DMLD01000123.1 GCA_003453515.1 Lachnospiraceae bacterium | reverse complement strand
ATTGTTACCACAGACGGTGGCGATTGATTAGATTCATTCGTCCCCAACCATCAATTTTTCATTTACAATTACACCGATATCTGATAGAATATCAATGAGAAACATATATCCAACATTACAACGAGAGCTCAAAGTGACAAAATGCAGTTATATACTCTTTGAGAGGATATTTAATATATGGAACAGAAACACGAAATTGTTCTTTACCGGGAAAAAACATCTACGAGGTGTCATATGAAGAATAAGACCATATCTTTGCTATTGTGTGCAGCCCTTCTGCTGTCAGGCGTGCTCCTTCCACCGGAGAGAGCCTGTGCTAAGACGGCAAAGAGCTTTTCTGCTGCCATAGCTACTTATGATGAGGATAACTTCATCGAATACACGATGTATTATAATTACTTACAGCTCACCACACCCATCGGTCAGACGAAGAATCTGGCAGTTGCTATGTTCAACGGGCAGATGGCTGAAACGGATCTGTGGTATATGAAGGATGCCAAAGCAACCAAATACTGCAAGCTTTCCGGGAATATAATATATTATGATCCTGCGGGCAACTGGATCATCACTTCCTTCTACGCCGGAGGGGGCTACGGGAGCTATACATATTATGAGTATGATGGCAAGACATTTTCAAAAAAATACAACGAAGGGTATGACCGTCTCGGCAATGACGGTGTTGTGATCGAAGAAAATGAAGCCCTTGAGAAGCTGACTATGGAAGCAGGGGTGGACATAACCGGACTTGAGTATTATTCATCGACCAAGAACAGCCGTGGAGATTCATATAAGCTCAAATACAAAAGGATCATGGTCAAGTCGGTCACTAAAAATTCGGTCAAATACTACAACTGCAAGTACACCGCAGCGAAAGGCTTTTATAAGGTCGGAAAGCTAAAGACTCTTAAGCTGTCAAAAAAAGCATATCTGTCGAAGCTCCCGAAAAATGCCTCGCTGTCATGTGACAAACCAAATATAAAGTGCAGCCTGACTAAGATGAAGAAGATCGTAGCTAAGTATCGTAAGAAAAAGACCTATATGTGTGGATGTATCGAGTACAAAAAGATCGGATCCGCAATGTACATAGTCAAACTGGAGGAGGCTCTAAATGACGCGTAAATCAATAAGTAAAGGAGAAATGCGTATGAAAAACACAAAAAAAGCAAGAATCCTATCACTTATCCTCATGATGGCAATACTTCTCGGTCTGGCTCCGCAGAGTCAACCGGCTGTGGCAGCTACATCGATCAAGTGGACCGAGAATAACGATCTCTGGACCAACAACCACGATCCTTACACCTACAGTGTCAATAGCAACACACTGATCAGAACATCTGATGCAGGAACAGAGACTCTCGTAACAGTTAAGCTTGAAGAATGGGAATATCTCCGCATCGTAACGTGCATTGGCAACTATATTTATCTCTGTCGTGATGCAGTCGATGCCATGGGAACTGATGCCCTGATTGTCGTGAAGTATAATACATGGAAGAAAAAGCTGTTCAAACACTGCGCTCCGTACAGAACCGAAGGTAAATACATGGTTGCATCAAAGTGGAGTCCGTCCGATGTGAGCGCAAACATATCCTATCTGTGGAAGCTTAACGGATTCAAAACCAAAAAGATAAAAAAACTCAAAGGGTATGGGTTCAGTGCTTTATTCTATAAGAATAAGCTCTATTATCCTGCATATACTTCACCCGGCATGAATAAGGTAACAGTATACCGCTACACAAAGACCGGCAAGTCGCCAAAAAAGCTTTTCACCATCAAGAACAAGGAAAAATATGGTCAGATCATAGTTGACTTGAATCAGATCCCACAGAAAAATATCATCATAGCCAATATGTACGGATCAAATCAGAAATACAACTATCAGTACGATCTGAAAACGAAGAAGCTGAAAAAGGTGAAGAAGTAAGCAAAAACGCAGTTTGCATATGATTTACCATAGAAATAATAAGAATTGACAGATCCTAAAGAGCAGCTTATCCCATAGGCTGCTCTTTTTCATTGTAGAGCCGCCAAATCAACTTTTTTTTAAAAAACCATTGACAATTAGGTCGATAGGTGGTAAATTATGATTAGCACTCGAAGGAGTTGAGTGCTAACGAAAGGAAGGTGGCACATGGAGATGGAGCTGACCGATCGCAAGGTCAAGATACTCGAGGCGATCATTCGCACCTATATGGAGACCGGTGAGCCCGTGGGTTCCAGAACGGTATCAAAGTATACGGATCTGAACCTGAGCTCGGCTACCATTCGAAACGAGATGGCAGATCTCGAGGAGATGGGGTATATACTCCAGCCGCATACCTCTGCGGGGCGTATCCCGTCGGATAAGGCGTACCGTATGTATGTCGATTCTATTCTTCAGGCAAAGGATAAGGAAGTAAATGATATGCAGGAGCTTCTTATCGACAAGGCCGACAAGATAGATCTTTTGTTAAAGCAGGTGGCAAAGCTATTAGCGCAAAACACCAATTACACTTCCATGGTCACCAAGCCCAGATATGAACACAGAAGGATCAAGTTCATACAGCTTACGCGAACGGGAGACGATCAGATACTTCTGCTTCTGGTCACACAAAACAACCATGTGACCAACAAGTTTATACAGATAGACAGCGACATCCCCGAGAACGACTTAGCGCAGCTCAACTTCCTTTTAAATACCGCCTTAAACGGCCTCGATGTCACGGAGATATCGATAGCGCTGGCAAGCAAGATACGTTCTCAGGCGGGCGACTATGAGGCTTTGGCGGCAAGCATACTTGATACGATAGCAAGGGCGATGTCTGACGATGATTCGGAGATATACACCTCGGGCGCGACCAACATTCTCAAGTATCCTGAGCTGATGGACAAGGAAAAGATGGAAGGTCTCTTGTCCACATTCGAGGAAAAGCAGATGCTCACCGCGTGGGCGAACGATACTCCGGAGGATGAGGACAAAGAGCACGCGATCAGGGTTTATATTGGAGAGGAGTCACCTATCGAGAGCATGAAGGACTGTTCGGTCGTGACGGCAACCTACAAGATCGAGGAAGGTGTGTACGGCAAGATAGGCATAGTCGGACCAAAGCGCATGGATTATGAGAAGGTGGTCGGGACGCTGGAAAACTGCATGCAGCAACTCGATGATATTTTTAAAAATAAAGAGAAGGCGCTTCCGGACAAGTCGAATACAGATTAGGAAGAAAGCTAAATCAGCGTATGAGGAGGAAGAAAAATGACCGAAGTAAAGGAACCTGAGGTTATGTCGGCGGCTGATCTCAAGAGAAAAATGCAGGCAGGTGAGGATCCGAATGAAGCTAAGCCCGCGGATGAAGCTAAGCCCGCGGATGAGGCGTCTCAGGAGGCTGAAGAAAAAGAGGACGCTGCGACCGCACAGGAAGCGGAGAATGCAGCTGCGGATGCGGGGGAAGGAGATACCGATGAAGCCGGACGACCAGAAGAAGGAAGCGGCTCTGACGGAGGCACAGAGGAGCCGGGTGGAGACGATGCTTCTGCTGATGCGGGCAATGAGTCTGAGGGAAAAGACAAAGGACGCAAGAAGCGCAAGCAAAAAAAGAAGGATCCGCGTGATGAGAAGATCGCGGAGTTGAATGACAAGCTCTTAAGAAACCTTGCAGAATTTGAGAATTTCAGGAACCGTTCGGAGAAGGAAAAGGAAGCCAGATTCGATCTTGGTGCAAGAAGTGTGGTCGAGAAGATACTTCCGGTCATAGATAACCTTGAACGAGGGATCGATGGTCTCTCGGATGAAGAAAAACAGACGCCGTTCGCGGTGGGGATAGTCGCCGTATACAAGCAGCTGACCACGGCGCTCTCAGAGATGGGAGTTGAGCCGATAGAGGCGATCGGTAAGGACTTTGATCCCAATCTCCATCAGGCGGTCATGCATGAGGAGGATGACTCGGATGAGGTCAACAAGGTGATCGAAGAGCTTCAAAAAGGCTACAAGTACAAGGATACGGTAGTCAGATACAGCATGGTCAAGGTGCTCAACTGATACAATAAAATGCAGATATTATATTATCCATAAGAAAGATAGGAGGGTGATCATTATGGGAAAGATCATAGGAATTGACTTAGGAACTACAAAC
>DMLD01000171.1 GCA_003453515.1 Lachnospiraceae bacterium | reverse complement strand
AGGCAGCTCCGATGCACGATCTCGGCAAGATAGCAGTACCTGATGCCATACTTCAAAAGCCCGGAAAGTTCGAGGATTGGGAATTTGAGAAAATGAAGATGCACGCTGCCGAGGGCGCGCGGATAGTTCATGAGATCCTCAAAAATACCGACGATGAGAGCTTCAAGGTGATAGCCGAGAATGTGGCTCACTATCATCATGAAAGGTGGGACGGCTCCGGGTATCCGACGGGACTCTCGGGTGAGGACATACCCATTGAGGCGCGTATTATGGCAATCGCCGATGTGTATGATGCGCTGGTATCAAAGAGGGTATATAAGGAGCGTATGTCCTTTGAAAAGGCAGATTCGATCATCATGGAGGGAATGGGTAAGCACTTTGATGCTTCCTTAGAGAAGTACTATGTAGCCGCCAGACCAAGGCTGGAGGAGTACTATATCGCAAATGATGAATGATAATTACTGTTTATAGCTTATAGTTGGGATATAGGGATACAATGAGTTGGTCATTGTATCCTTAATTCATTGATGAGGATATCGCGTGCAAGCTCCGGATCAGCCTGTCCGCGTGATGCCTTCATCATCTGTCCGATGAGAAAGCCAATTGCCTTTTCCTTGCCGGAGCGATAGTCGCTCACGGACTTGGGGTTTTCTTCCATGACCCTTTTGGCGAGCTCCTGAAGCTTGCCGTGGTCGCTCATCATGGACAATCCGTGTTCTTCAACATACTTCCTCACATCGAGAGGCTCATCGTAGAGTATGTCAAATATCTCCTTCGCCGTGGTCGAATTGATCACGTGCTTTTCGCAAAGCTTAGTCAGGGAATGGAGCTCTTCCGGGGTTATACGAATAGAGTCTGAGCTCTCACCCCGTTCATTCAGAAGTCTCATGGCATCGCTCATAAGTCTGTTTGCTACCTGCTTCGGCGTGCTTCCAAGCGCACAGGTCTCTTCAAACAGCCTGGCAAGTGCGGGCTCTGAGATCAACTGATCCGTATCATATTCTGACAGGTGATAGGTGTCCCTGAAGCGTTTTGCCATCCTGTCAGGAAGCTCCGGAAGGCTCTCACGCACGGCACTTATCATTTCATCGGATATCATGAGCGGCGTGAGGTCGGGATCCGGGAAATATCTGTAATCCCTCGCATCCTCCTTTGATCGCATGAGTGTGGAGGTCTGCCTTTCATCGTCCCAGCGCCTCGTCTCAAGCTCTATTGTTCTGCCGTCAAGCAGGATGTCCGCCTGTCGTTTTGCCTCGTTTTCTATGGCATGGGCTATCGCCTTAAATGAATTCAGATTCTTCATCTCGGTGCGACACCCGAGCTCATCGGAGCCGGAGCGTTTTAGCGAAAGGTTCACATCGACTCTCATGGAGCCCTCGTTCATTTTTACATCAGACACACCGAGATAAATAAGCGTGGTGCGAAGCTTTTTTAAAAAGCTTATGACCTCATCGGCGGAGCTCAAATCCGGCTCGGTCACGATCTCTATGAGTGGGACTCCCGATCTGTTGTAATCTATCTTTGTTGTGCCCGATTCATGGATCAGCTTTCCCGCATCCTCCTCCATGTGCAGCTCGTGAATGCGCACTCTCTTGGTTCCGGTCTCGGACACATCCGAGGCTATGTCGAGAAAGCCGTTGGTCCCTATGGGAGAGTAAAGCTGGGATATCTGATAGTTCTGCGGGTTGTCGGGATAAAAATAGTTCTTCCTGTCGAACCGGCTGACCCGGCTTATGTCGCAGTTTAGCGAAAGACATACTGCAAGAGCGTACTCGACGACCTTTTTGTTGAGCACGGGAAGGGCGCCCGGAGCACCCGTGCACACCGGACAAATACGGGTATTCGGCTCGCCACCGAATGAGGCGTCGCACCCGCAGAATATCTTGGTCTTGGTCTTTAGCTCCACATGGATCTCAAGACCTATCACTTTTTCAAAGCCTTCGCTCATTTTGGTTTTGCTCCTGTTTGTTATTGTGGATAGTAACCCTTTCCAGCACTGATATAGCCCGTATCAGCTTATCCTCGCCAAACCTTGCAGCCATGAGCTGTGCTCCCACGGGAAGAGAGGATATGTGACCGCAGGGAAAGGCTGCGGCAGGGCAGCCCGTGAGATTGGCAGCTACGGTGTAGATGTCGCCTTGGTACATTTTTATCGGGTCAGACAAGCTCTCTCCCAGCTTCGGGGCTATGGACGCGGTCGTGGGGATGAGTATGAGATCAAAGTGTTCAAATGCCTTGTCATAGGACTGCTGTATCAGCCTCCTGACCTTGAGAGCCTGTAGATAATACTCATCGTAGAAGCCTGATGAGAGCACATAGGTACCAAGGAGAATACGTCGTTTGAGCTCGTCTCCGAAGGCTTCGTTTCTGGAGTTTTGGATCATTTCCTGCACGCTTGTATAGTCCTGACTTCGGTGACCGTATCTGACACCGTCATATCTCTCCAGATTTGAGGAGCCCTCGGCGCAGGCAATGACATAGTAGGCAGGAACCATATATTTGATATGCTCCGGGACAAACTCCTCCACACTCGCCCCGTGCTCCCTGAATATGTCTGCGACCTCTCTGACAAGTGCGGCGATCCTGTCATCGGCACCGTCTGTGTATACACCGACAGTCATACTTTCTACGCCTGTGGTATCAGTATTGCTCAGGCGTTTTCTCTCTCCGGGAAGACAGGTGGGATCCTTGGGATCGGCTCCGCCTATGGTATCCAACAGGATGGCGCAGTCCGATATGCATCCGGCTATCGGGGCTATCTGATCCATGGATGAGGCGTATGCCACAAGCCCGTATCTCGATACCATGCCGTAGGTCGGTTTGAGCGAGGTCAGACCGCAGTATGCCGCGGGCTGTCTGATGGAGCCGCCGGTATCCGAGCCCAGAGCTATATTTACCATGCCTGAGGCAACGGCAGCGGCTGAGCCTCCCGAGGAGCCTCCGGGTACCCTGCTCGTATCGAGAGGATTCTTCGTTGGGAAAAATGCAGAGGTCTCGGTCGTGGAGCCGAAGGCGAACTCATCCATATTGGTCTTTCCTATGATGATCGCACCTGCGTCTCTAAGGCATTCTACTACCGTAGCATCATAAGGCGGCGTATAGTCTTTGAGCATATCGGATCCACAGGTGGTAGGCAGATCAGATGTGCAGATGTTGTCCTTTATCGCGATAGGGATACCCGCGAGCAGGCATTGTCCATACGCTCCATCGTCGATAAGCTGCTGGAGCCTGT
>DMLD01000150.1 GCA_003453515.1 Lachnospiraceae bacterium | reverse complement strand
TTCCCTGGGATCTGGATCGCAATGTGGGCGGCGTGACTGTGCTTCCTCCTTATGAGAAGAGCCCCAACAGTGAGTGGTATACCGGTACGGCGAATGCTATTTATCAGAACTTGAACTATATGGAGTACTACAACCCCGATTATGTTCTGATACTTGGTGGAGACCATATTTACAAGATGGATTATCAGGTGATGCTTGATTTTCACAAGGCGAATAACGCAGATGTCACGATGGCGACTATTCCGGTACCTATCGAGGAGGCGTCAAGGTTCGGTGTATGTATAACCGATGATACTCATCGTATACTGGAATTTGAGGAGAAGCCGGAGCACCCGAGGAGCAACCTGATCTCCATGGGTATCTACATCTTCTCGTGGCCGGTTTTGAGAGAGGCGTTGATTCGGTTAAAGGACCAGCCGGGGTGTGACTTTGGTAAGCATATCCTTCCTTATTGCAAGGAGAGGGGAGATCGTATATTCTCCTACGAGTTCAATGGTTATTGGAAGGATGTGGGTACATTGGGTTCCTATTGGGAATCCAACATGGAACTTATTGACCTGATTCCGGTATTCAATCTTTATGAGGAATTCTGGAAGATCTACACGCGTAACGAGTGGCTGAGACCTCAGTTTATCTCAAATGATGCTGTTATCGACCGTGCTATCATAGGCGATGGCTGTGAGATATTCGGTGAGGTACACAACTCCGTGATAGGCTCTGATGTAGTGATAGAGGAAGGCGCTGTGGTTAGGGATTCGATCATCATGAATTCAGTATCCATAGGCAAGGGAACGGTACTTGACCGTGCTATCGTATCAGAGAATACCTCGATCGGAGCAAACTGCGTTCTTGGCGCAGGCGAGGAAGGCGTGGTAAACAAGCTCAAGCCTGATGTCTATGCTTTCGACCTTGTCACAGTCGGGGAGAACACCACCATACCTGATGGCATCTCCATCGGCAAGAACACTGCTATATCAGGGAAAACATCAGCAGAGGATTATCCCGGCAATGTACTGCCGGGTGGCGAGACTATGATAAAGGCAGGTGACATGTTATGAGAGCGATAGGTATTATATTGGCAGGAGGTAACTCCAGCCGCATGAAGGAGCTTACCAGAAACAGAGCCGCTGCGGCACTTCCAATTGCAGGAGCATACCGCAGTATCGACTTTGCATTAAGCAGCATGTCGAACTCGCATATCAACAAGGTGGCCGTGATCACACAGTACAACTCGAAGTCTCTTACGGAGCACTTGAATTCGTCCAAGTGGTGGGATTTCGGGCGTAAGCAGGGAGGACTATATGTCTTCACACCGACGCAGACACAGGGAAATAACTATTGGTACAGAGGTACAGCAGATGCCATAGCGCAGAACGTTGATTTTCTGAAGACCTCTCATGAGCCCTATGTGATCATTGCGAACGGTGACTGCGTGTACAAGATGGATATGAACAAGCTTTTGGAGTATCATATCGAGAAGAACGCGGACATCACGATCGTAACAAAGGACTTGGGCGAAGTGGATGATCCCAGCCGCTTCGGTGTTGTTTCAGTCGATTCCTCAGGACTTATCACTGAGTTCGAGGAGAAGCCTTTGGTGACATCCAAGACTTTGGTATCCACGGGTATATACGTTGTACGTCGCCGCCAGCTTATAGAGATGATCGAGCGGGCGGGAGCAGAAGACGGATTTGATTTGGTGAAGGATATTTTTATACGCTATAAGGGATTGAAAAAGATATATTCTTACCCGATGGATTCCTACTGGAGCAACATAACAGCAGTGGATTCCTACTACAAGACGAATATGGATTTCCTGGATAAGGAGACGAGGAGGTATTTCTTCAATGAATACCCGGCAGTAATGTCGAAGATCGACGACCTTCCGCCGGCTAAGTTCAATGCCGGATCCAACGTGAAGAACAGCCTGATTGCCAGTGGTTGTATCATTAACGGAGAGGTATCCGATTCTCTTTTGTTTAAGGAGGTCTATGTAGGAAACAATTCAGTGATCCGCAATTCCATCATTCTGAATGATGTATATATTGGGGATAACGCCTATATTGAAAATTGTATCGTTGAGAGCCATGACACCATAAGCGCCAATGCCAATTATACGGGCACTCCGGACAACATCAATATTATATTGGAGAAGAACGATCGCTACGTATTATAGTATAGTAGCATATGCTATTGGCGAGATACGGAGGAGGTGATTCCATGCAGATCACGGACACCAGGATTCGTATGGTCAACAAAGAATCCAAGATGAAGGCCGTGGTATCTGTCACCTTTGACGATTGTTTCGTGGTTCATGACATCAAGGTAATTGAAGGGGATAAAGGGTTATTTATCGCAATGCCCAGTAAAAAGACACCAGACGGAGAATACCGAGACATCGCGCATCCAATCAACAGCGAGATGAGAAGTAGCCTGGAGAACATGATTCTCGATGTATACAAGAGGGAACAGGCACGTGCTCCTGAGGATGATGGTGTGGATACGATTATGGAGGAGTAATGACTGCGACCGTTCGGTCAGCCTAGGCTTACCGGACGGTCGCTTATTTTTCGGTTGCTCTTCGCGATAATAATCATGGTTTGCCGGGATAGAAACGGTTATTAATCGCCGTCGTGTAAAAGTATCCTCACTTTCGCATTAGCGGCGCGCACGAATCACTCTTTGTTCCGGATGCATGCTGATGACTGTGCGTGTCACTGCGGAACTCGCTCATTTCATTCGTGCTTCGCACTTTGAAATGTCGCTCAAACAGTCCTCGTGACCCGCATCAGCATACATCCGTCACATCGAGCTTCGGCGCGCCTATGTCTCAGTTCGGATGACTTTTACGCGACGGCTGGGATGATTATCCTGTGATCATCTCGGCAGACCATGTCAGTTATTCAGCAAGCGCACCTTGCTGACAGATCATGATCATGGCTTATCAATAATAATGATCATGTCGCGACGGCGCGCAGGAGCAGCTGATCTTAAGGAAAGCCATAAACATAGTCGAATGAACATTACCGACGCTTGGTGATGAGCGGCTGATTTCGATGGAGCGAAAAAGCGACCGTTCAAGCGAAGCGCGTTTTAGCTTTTTCGCTCTGCGAATATCGAAAGCAGCTGCAAATCCCAAGTAGTCGTGAGTTCATGAGGCTATGTGTTATGGCGACTTAAGTTCAGCGGTCTGCGCATCACGACGGCGACTGATAGCTTTATCTATCTCGGCAAACCGTGATCATAAGTGTAAGCAACTATGAGAGGATGAGAGGAAAAATGAAGATGATAGCGGGTCTGGGAAACCCCGGAATGAAATATGCGGCGACCAGACATAATATAGGGTTTGACGCGATAACATATATGTGCGACAAATATGATATTCGTCTGAAAACTAAGGAAGGCTTCGCGATCACCGGAAAGGGAGTGATCGAGGGGGAGCAGGTGCTCCTGATACAGCCGCAGACATATATGAATGAGAGCGGAAGGAGCATTCGTGCGATATCCGATTATTATAAAGTACCCAAAGAGGATATAGTCATAATCTGCGACGATATACACCTTTTAGTCGGGCAGATCAGGGTGAGACCGAAGGGAAGCGCAGGCGGACACAACGGTCTGAAAAGCATAATCTCTCATCTGGGGAGTGATGAGTTTACCCGTATAAGAGTGGGAGTCGGGGAGACGCCCGAGGGCGGCGATCAGATAAATCATGTACTGGGGCGGTTTTCACGCGATGAGGAGTCAAAGCTAAGAGATGTTTTTGGGCTCGTGGATGAGGCTGTGGGTGCTATACTGTCGGATAGCGTGGAACAGGCGATGAACAAGGTAAATGGTGTGCGTATTTAGGGAGGGATCATCATGGATGCTTTGCTGAGTGCACTTGGCGAGACACAGGATTTTGTCGGGTGCGGGATAGCCATAGATAAAGGGGAGACCCCTGTAGCGGTGGTCGGTTGCTCCGATACGCAGAAATCACAGGTGATAGCCGCGCTGTTTGACAAGGCGGATTACAGGCTTGTCATCACCTATGATGAGGTACGGGCAAGGGAGATCACACAGGATCTCGTGATGTATGATCCCGAGGTGATATACTATCCGGCAAAGGATCTGATCTTTTTTAGTGCCGACGTACACGGAAGAGCGATCACACAGGAGCGACTCGCGATCATAAAGCGTTTGAGGGACGGTGTGCCGACCACGATAGTTACGACAGTTGACGGTGGGATGGATGCCTGCCTGCCCTTTTCATATTATGAGCGCTATGACACAACACTGAATGTTGGCGATACGCTCGATCTGAAGGAGTTTGGTGAGCTGCTGACGGAGATGGGATACGAGCACGTCGCACAGGTGACATCCGAGGGAGAATTCTCAGTCAGAGGCGGGATAGTAGACATTTATCCCGAGGCAGAGGAGACGCCTTATCGTATAGAGCTTTGGGATGATGAGATAGACTCGATCAGAAGCATCGATGCCGAGTCGCAAAGATCGATCGAGCAGGTGAGCCATGTAAAGATCACTCCGGCGACCGAGATCATGATATCAAAGGAGGATGCGCTCAAAGGTCTGCACACTATCATGCAGGAGGGGCAGGAGAGAGTAAGGCTTCTCAAAAAAAACGGAAGCGCGGAGGCTGCCGGAAGACTGAAAAATAATTTGGATTCGTTCAAGGACAGCTTCGATGTGTACCACGGACTTGTCAATCTGGAAAGCTACATCAGGTATTTCGTGC
>DMLD01000076.1 GCA_003453515.1 Lachnospiraceae bacterium | reverse complement strand
GCCAGCACAAACCTGGAGGCAGCAACCAAGATATTCTATGACAAGGAAGTGATATCCGAGGCTCAGTTCGAGAAAAATGAATCGAATCTCGACTTCTTAAATAAGGAGATAACCAATGCTCTTACCCACACCAATACGCTGAATCTCTCTGCGAGCGAGGCGGAGCACGCGGGTCATCTCTACCACATAGTAAACGACTTTGAGCGAATAGGCGATCACGCGGAGAACATGCTGGGCTACGCTCTTACCATGAAAAACAGCAAGGTCAAGTTTACCGGCAAGGCGCTCAAGGATCTCAAGCAGCTCTCCATCGCGGTCTACAATATATTCGATCTGGCATGCGAATATTTTTATGCACCTGACGCGGAGACATATCAGGTCATATACGATATGGAGGAGGACATTGACGAGATGGTCGCCAAGATGCGCAACTCCAACATCAAGCGTATCAACAAGGAAAAATGCGGCGCGACGGAGGGTCTCTACTTCACCGAGATACTTGTCGATCTCGAGAGGATCGGCGACCACTCCATGAACATAGCGAAGTCCGTCAAAAAATTCCCCGTGGTCAAGAGAGATGAGCAGATCGCGAACGGACAGGAAGCATAGTCATAGCACCGAACACATCTGCGTTTCCGGTACGGAAGCGAAATACTATGCCGTTATAAAAAAAATAAAAAAAATGGTTAAGTGATATAAATATTTGCCGATATACTATATAGACGATTGGCATGAGTATCCCATGCGGATCGCGGAAATGTAAACCAAGATGTCAGGTGAGATGCGGCACGGATGCCCGGCAAGCCTGCATCGATAACAGTACGAAGGTACGGAAAGGAAGGAACCTATGGCTGTAAATGGAATCGGCGGCGGACTTTCGGCTTATACTCAGTATCAGAACATGGCTGCTACCGCAAAGAAAACAACTGATAGCACTGCCAAGGAGACAGCGAATTCTGTCGAGAGCGGAGTATCGGTTGAGTTCTCTGAAGAGGCAAAGGAGGCTATGTCGGCTGCCAAGGCCGCAGAGGCGGAAGGAGCTGAACAGACAGCTGATACCGGCAGAAGTCAGGCTGACAGAGATGCGCTCATCAAGAGCCTGAACGAGCAGCTTGACGCTCATGTTCAGCAGATGCAGAATCTCGTTAATCAGCTTCTGGGCGGCAAGACCCAGACAAACAACTGGTCACTGGCTGAGACATATCGTCAGCTTGCAGAGGCTGCAGATCCCGAGACGATCGAGCAGGCAAAGAAGGATATCGCCGAGGACGGTGAGTGGGGCGTTGAGAAGACAAGCGAGAGAATGTTCGAGATGGCAAAGGCACTCTCGGGTGATGACCCCACAAAGGCAGATGAGATGATCGCTGCCGTGAAGAAGGGTCTTAAGCAGGCAAATGAAGCCTGGGGCGAGGATCTCCCCGAGATCTCAAAAAAGACCGTGGATGCTACGATCAAAAAGCTCGAGGCTTGGAGAGACGGACTCAGCTCATCCACTAACTCGGACAAGGCAGCAAGCTACACACAGACTGCATTGTCAAACCAGGCTGCACAGAGCGTTATAGCAGGTGTTGCCTGACAATTATTCAACATTAATAAGGGATACTTATTAAGGGAACGCTGATACGATCAGCGTTCCCTTAATTGTTCGAGTATATATTTTTTGACGTTCTCCAGACTGCTTAGCTTCCATGCTCCGTCCTCGGCTCCCTTTGCAAACGGACATATGATGAGGAAATCGAGCGCCTCGCCCTCGACTCTCCCGCTCCGCTTTGGGTTTGAGAAATTTTCGATCCATGTCTGCTCATCGGCATCGGCGTATTTATCCGGATAGAGGAACGCCTGCTGCTTCTTGTGCGCCTCTATAAACGCCTTCGCGGACAGCGGCGCCAGCCTCTCATATTCATCCGCATTTACCTCGGTAAAGATAAGCGGAAGCTCATCCGATATCACTCTCTCCAACTCCCTGTCTATCCTTATCCCGTGGGCTTCAAAGAACCAGTCATCCTCCGTCAGAGTGAGGCTGAGTATCACCCCTTTTTCTGTGTTGAACTGTGCCCGCTGATAATCGGTGTCAAATATAAAGTTTCCGAGCGAATAAAAGATCGGCTTTCCGTTCACTATCTCATAGTTCATAGGTACATGGGGATGATGGCACACTACGATGTCCGCCCCCATATCCAGATATTTGATATATCTCTCCCTTGTATAGGGCGACGGCAAGGACGTGAACTCTTCCCCTCCGTGGGAGATCAGTATACACCAGCGGCATTTTTCCTTGATACTGTCTATCGTTTTTTGTATCGTCTCCATGTCCGCCCAGCTCAGGCACCCTGCCTTGTCGTGATCCGCGCTCTTGCAGCCCCTTCTGTAGCCGACAGCAAAAAGGCCGATACCTCCCGCCTCGTCAAGTATGACAGGAGTCGCCGCTTCGTCTATATCCATCCCCGCGCCGGTAGTCAGGACTCCGTAGCTCCTTGCCAGATCAAGAGTGCTCTTAAGCCCCTCATCTCCGACGTCCATGATATGATTGTTGCACAGGTTCCACATGTCGGCTCCTATTTTCTTAAAAAAATCCGCCGCTGCCGGGTCGATACTGTGCAGAAGCTGCATCTCCGGTCTCGTTATGGGACCGGTGCCGCCACCGATCATGGCTCCCTCCACATTTATCATGACATGATCCGAAGCCCTGAAAATATCAAGAATATCTCCCGATATAAGCTCCGGATCCGTCCATTTGTTTTCCATATATTTATCAAAGCCCACGTCGCCTGTAAAGGTTATCGTCGTTTTTTCTTTCATTTCAAATCCTCGATTCAGGTTACTATTTGAAAAGGCGGTCTCGTACAGGAAACCGCCTTCTATGTCTTTGTTTTATGCTAAGGTCATTCCGTTATGCTAAGGTCATTCCGGAAAGCTTTCCTTGACCAGTGACTTAAGCTCCTTCAATACCAGATTGGGATCAAACGGCTTAGTGATAAACTTCTCGGCGCCTAGCTTCAGCGACTCCAAAACCTTGCTTCTCTGACCGGCAGATGTGATCATCGCCGCCTTGGCATTTTTATCATACTCCATGATCTGTCTGAGCGCGTCGATACCGTCCATGACCGGCATAGTGATATCGAGTGTGATGATATCAGGGTTCAGCTTTTTGTAGACCTCGACAGCCTCCTTACCATCTCCTGCCTCGCCGATGATGGCAAAGCCGTTTTTCTCAAGGAGATTTCTGAGTATGGTCCTAGACCAGCCCGAGTCATCTACGATAACTACGGTAGGCTTTTCATCGGAGCCCTCCGAGCGACTTGTGTTGACCTGAACACGTATATCCATCGGGTTGGATCCGACAGTCACGTCACTGTCGACCGAGACAAACAGCTCGATCAGAAGCCCCTCCAGATAGATCGGAAGTATATAACCGTTTCCCTGTATTACCTGCTTTTCATAGAACTCCTGCGGGGAGATCTCTATGACCATCCGCTCGCTTGCAAGCTCTGTTGTGATAAGTCCGCTGACACCGTTGATGAACTCACCGATCGAGTCATAGGCTTCAGGTGTGAGCTCGTCGTACTTCTCTCCGGTTATCCTCTCTGCCATCTTGCGAAATGCTTCGTCGCTGTCCTCTGCGAGAAGTCCGATGTATATCGAGTGATCGCCGTGGCAGCGCTGTATAGCCAACGTCTGATAAGGCACCTCGGCAACCCGCTTCATCCTGTCAATGTAAAAATCAGTTGACACAAATCGGGTCATATTTCTGAGAACCTGCCCTGCTATGTTGGACACATATGGCTGTGAGGTATTGGCAAACGCGGATATATATCCCCCTACATTCTCATCCTTGATGGCATCGAGCTCTGCCTGATCGAAGCCCTCCTTTTTGCGGAAGCCCTCCAGATGTCCGTCAATATCACCGGCATTGACACCCGTCTCATCGACAAGTATCTGTATAAATCTCATGTAGGGACTTCCCTGCTTTGCAAGGAGCTGGTCGAGCTGTGGAGCGGTGAGCGCACCCATCTCGATAGCGATATCTCCGAATCTTTTGTCCTCTGTCTGCTGCTTACGGTTGATCTCATCAGCCTGTTCATTTGTGATCAAGCCCTCTGCCACCGCCATCATACCAAGCTTAACTCTGGTCTTTGCCTGTTCCTTCAACAGCTTATCAAGGGTGGACTCATCAATCACGCTCTCATCCACCAGATAGCGTCCAAAAAGTTCTCCGAACATGTGTACCTCCTATGATTGAATCGTGTAATGAATAATCAAGTACATATATGAGTTATAGTATCATAAAAATGAAAAAAAATCAACAATAACTTTGGATACGGCTCTATCTCACCCGTTTTGTGGAGTATCGAGCCGCATCTCCTCCTCCAGCATTTGTCCGGCTATCTGCGTGGCGCACTTTATCAGCTCGGGGCAGGGTCTTTTTTTATAGTACTCCGCGGTTCTTTCTTCCGGGTCCGACCCCGGCACCACCTTCACACCCGTCGACAGCTCTCTGCAAACTATGGAAGAGTTGACCCTTTTAAATCGCGCTGCAAACTCCTGAACAAGCCTGTAGTGCTGCTTCTTCGCCTCCTGGTCCTTCGGATCGTCATAGCCGAGCACCATTCCCAAAACCATCAGTGCACCGCTCACGGAACCGCAGACCTCGCGCATCCTGCCCATGCCGCCGCCGAATGAGGACGCCAGCTTCGCCGATAACGCCCTGTCAAGACCCGTCACGTCCTCAAACGCACATACAACAGCCTGTGCACAGTTATAGCCCTCATAAAAAAGCTGTTTTGCCAGCTCGCCCCTGTCGATCGATCCATTCATACCGGTATCTTCCTTTCCTGTTTACGGATACACCCCAACCGTTACTATTCACGGCTGTAACTCCCAACCAAATAACCGTAATAGATTTAAGGGATCACCGAAGTGATCCCTTAGTTGTCTTTAAATATTCGAGGAAACGCCGATCATGTCTGCATTTCCATAATTCCATATCGTCTGTGCCGCGATCTGTGCATCAGAACTTGCCTGCGTTGGCAGCCTCTTCCACACTTACGGCAACCGCTACGGTAGCACCTACCATCGGGTTGTTACCCATACCCA
>DMLD01000057.1 GCA_003453515.1 Lachnospiraceae bacterium | reverse complement strand
GGTGCCTGCCCGTCCGGCGGTCCGTCAGGTCTCTCACCGTCCGGCGCTGCTGCACTTCCGCTCGCAGCTCCCGGCCCCAATCCACGTTGACCAAGGGTCTCCACCGTCAGCTGAGAATCAGATATACCTGACACACGTCCCATCGTCCCGTCACTTGTCTGAGCGTCAGAGGACGCCGATCCGCAGCCGCTCATGGTCACTGTCATCGTCATTGCCAGTGCAAGCGCCGTACACACTGACACGAGTTTATTTTTCTTCTTTGTCATGGGTCATCTCTCCTTTCATGATATGTATATTGTTGTGAATAGTGTTTCCTTAATTGTGTTTCCGTGATCTTGTATTTATGATATTTGAAAACAATGGAGAGAATTTGTAGAACCTGTGAAATATCTATGAACACAAAGACCGCAGCATCTGGTGACACTGCGGTCCTTAGCACTATTCAAGTATCGCTTAATACTGCGGTCTTCTGAGGCATTCCTTGTCAAATGTATACTCCGGCGTTTCGAACGGATATGTGATCTCATCTGCATAGTACCACGGATCATCCGCGTGCAGTGGATTTTTCAAAACATGGAACTGCTGTGCCGGCATAAAGCCCTGCGCGAGCAAAAACGCCTTCCTTCCGCTCGGATCCGTGGCGGTATCGACCACCATCACAACATGTCCCGGCGACCCTCCGTTTATAAAAATATCCCCGATCCTTAGCGCCTCGGTCTTGACCTTTTTTGAATCCATCTCAAGAGAATAGGTTCCCGAATACGCAAAAACTATCCTCATAAACTTTTTGAAGCATGCATCGGACCCGTCAAACTCCGCCTGATCCACCCACTCATATGACTCACCGCTCTCCGCGATACGGTATCCTTCGCGCCATCTCGCATAGGATGCCTTGAAATCATCCGTGAGGCTGAACTCGATACGTGAATACTTGTCCACGCTTCTGAAGTACTCCGCGTATACCCTCATCACCGAATCGGCGCACTGCTGCAGATCCTCGTTCTCCAGCGGGAGCTTGAACACCGCCACATGTGCCTGTTGGTTTGCCTTTTTCTCCTTGTTATACAGAAGCACCGGGGCGCCATCCTTTTTCAGCTTGTACTCCCTTAAAAATACTCCAAGGCTCCCTGCCTTCTCCTCAGTGCGCGTAAAGCCCTCAGGCACCGCTATACGGGTTTCGAGCGTGCCTCCTGACGCGTGTACCAGAGGGATCCCTGTCACACTCACATCAGCAGGATCCGTGACCGCTCCCGAAGCACCTGATACCGCGCTTCCACTGCCAGCCATAGAGCCTGTCCCCTTATCACCGGCATGAGCTGAAAAGCCCTGTCCTTCCTTTTCTCCCGGCAGCCCCGCTGCCGCAGTACCGCTCACGGCAGCCATGGGATATTCCCTCTCAAACCCCGAAAACGGCTTAAGTATGATCACCAGCAGCAGAAGGACCGCCGCCCCGAGCACAGATGCCATAACTATCGCTTTATTATCGTTCATAGCTGATTCCTTAACATGGTATAGTATATTGTACGGAAATAATGATCATCAAAATTTCCTTAATATATACTATACCATAAAACCGCCGTTATTTAAAGAGCTTTTTCTTTATAGCTTACGAATAACAACTTATCGTAATTATCTGACATTTATCTTCTTCTTAATAATGATCGTGCTCACCACATAGTACGCCGCTGCCAGCACGATCTCCAGCACCATCACCATGAAAAATACCCAAAATGCCGGGATCCCGTCCAGATCATAATTCACAAAGGACGCCTCGCCGAAGGATGCCTCACCGATCTTTAGCTTACTGTTTCCTATAAGCATCAGCGGCAGCATGCTTATCAGCGAAACTATCTGACCGACGGTATACACTGCCACATACATCACGATACTTGTGATCACACGATGCTCATTGAAAAGCTGTCCGAGACATATCGCCAGGAAAAATGCGAGCGTGCCCGCCACCGTCGATATAAGCATGACCACACATATATGTATCCAAAACAATATGACAGAGCCGTACTCGGCAGTGATTAGAGGCGTCACCTTATCAAATGCGTTCATGATATCACTCACGACAGAGCTTCCCTGTATCGTAAAGAGTATTATCAGTGATAAAAATGTCACGATCACCGCGGACACCTCCCACACAACTCCCACAAGAAGCTTTGAAAGAAGTATGTTTCCGGGCTTTACCGGGAGGCAAAATGTCAGATAAGCCTCTGATGTCGCGATCGTCTTGTAAAACCTGATCACTACAAAGAGCACCGACGCTACACTGAGTGCTATCAGCATGATAATTATTCCAAATATACTCACACCTGTTATGATGGAGCCGATAATGCTGTTTTTCCCTACATCGGATGCCACTCTAAGCAACAAAGCCAGTATCGGGGTCAGCACCAGTGTGATAACAAATAAAGGTAAATAAAGTCTTGAAGTAGCCTTAAATTCGTGTTTTATCATTTTTCCCAGCATGCGAACACCTCCCTGAAAAGTGCATCGATCGACTTGCCTTCCTTCTCACGTATCTCATCCGCGGACGAGTGAAGCTTTACCTCGCCCTTTTGCAAAAATATCACCTCGTCAAGTACATTTTCTATATCCGAGATCAGGTGTGTAGAGATAAGCACTGATGCATTCTCACTGTAATTTGTTATTATCGTATTTAATATATAATCCCTCGTTGCGGGATCAACTCCGCCGATCGGCTCGTCAAGACAGTAGAGATTTGCCTCTCTGCTCATGGCGGTGATCAACTGTACCTTCTCCAGCGTTCCCTTTGACATCTTCTTTAACCGCATATCGGGAGATATGTCAAGCCTTGACAGCATATCAAGAGCCTTGTCCATGTTAAAATCTTCATAAAAATCGTCAAAAAGCTCGAAAGCCTCCTTTGCCCTCATCCAAGTCGGGAAAAATGTCGTGTCCGGCAAAAATGACACATGCTGCTTGGTCACGACTCCGGGATGCTCTCCCCCGATCAGTATCGAACCCGATGTCGGTGTAAGTAGTCCCGCGATTATTTTTAAAAGAGTTGTCTTTCCCGAGCCGTTAGGTCCCAGAAGTCCTATGACCTTTCCCGTTTCGACCGTCAAATTCACACTGTTCAGAGCCGGATACCTGCCGTAGCTCTTGGTCAGTGAATCGGTTTGTAATATTATCATTTGCTACCCCTTTCCAAAGCACTTATATGCTTTCTTTACAAACTCAGTATCCTGATCACTTGTATGTCTTCTCTATATACTCCACGATTTCCCTGTCTCCAAATCCAAGCTCTCTCATCGATTGATAAAACCTGTCAAGCTCGGCATGCGCAAGCTGATCCCTTGTATTCTTTATCAGTTCCTCGTCGGCTGTCACCGTCCGTCCCGATGTCCTGCTTGTTATCAGAAGCCCATCCGCTTCAAGCGTGGCCAGCGCTCTTTGCATCGTATTCGGATTGACCGCTGCCTCAAGAGCCAGCTCCCTTACCGATGGAAATCTGTCACCCGGGCTGTACTTGCCTGCGGCGATCTCCTTTTTTATCCGGTCTACTATCTGCAAATAGATAGGACTCTCACCGGACATTGTCCATGGCATAGGCACCCTCCTTTCGCGTATCCCGTCCGTATCAGTATTTCCCGCATTCCCTCGGGTATAGCTAACAAATCACGTCGGGATGATATTGTATTACTGTACTATTGTATTACTTGCTTAATACAGTTATACAGCATTATCTCATTTTTGTCAAGTACTTTATATAAAAATAATAAGAATCACCTGACAGGCAACCCCTCTTGACACGAGAAACGGATAGTTGCTCTTTCCTGGAGCAATGTACCGGATTCCTTAAGCTATACCAGCACCGTCACCGCACTTGAGGAGGCGGGCGGAACGGTAGAGATACTGGAGCAAATAAAATCAGAGGATCTGGATTACACGGAGGATAATAAGCTCATAAATGCTGCGGATAAACACGGATTTCTCGATGAGAAGGCTGCGGAATTGGTAAAGAAAAACAGCTGGCATCATTCCAATGTGGAAGAGGTTTTAAAGGGTATCGATCGTGTGGTGGTTCCCGGCGGATGGGATATCTCACCCACTCTTTACCGCAATGTTCAGGGGTGGCACGGGATCGAGGATGACAGTGATTTTTGTCCCGAGAGAGACGTCTCCGATTATATTCTGATCGACTATTGTCTGGATAATGATATACCGTTATTGACAATATGCCGCGGAATGCAGATGCTTTCTGTCGTATCCGGCGGAGAAATGACTCAGGATATTGCAAGGTATTTTGAACAGCTCGGAAAAAAATACAATGATGAACACAGAGATCCCGCTAAAAAGACGTTTGCTTCCCATCCGGTGAATGTAACCAAGGACTCCCTTCTTTACAGGATCACCGGAAAGGAGGTCATAGATAATGTTCCCTCGTGGCATCATCAGGCGGTGATCAGCGTGGAAGGAACGCCTCTTGATGTCGTGGGAACCTATGATACCAATGGGGTCGAGATGATCGAAGCGGTCGAGAATAAGAAATTAAGGTTCTGCCTGGGAGTTCAGTTTCATCCGGAAATATCCGTCGCCAAGGTGGCAGCTCAAAGCGAGGATGCGGATAAATATACTGATTATGACACCTCTCTTTCATTTTTCAAGGCATTACTTAAGGATACACTGACCAAATAAGTGTGAAGTGCCTTTATGCACATTCTCCCGGAGGGTATTAAGGATACATTGATTTAATCAGTGTATCCTTAAAGCATATGGCAATGCGCTTTTTACTCCTGTGTTTATTTTACCACAGATTCTACAAGCTCATCGCCTTCATACCTTAGCTTTAGTGTAAAGAAGTCCTCCCTTGTATCCAGCAGTTCCAGAAAGATCTTGTCCCCTTCCCACAGGTTCAGCTCACCTATTCTGTCCTTTTCTACCCATACAAGGTCGCCCTCATCACACTCTTTCAGCTCGCCTTCAAACTCATCCGAGGTAAACAGACACATATACTCTGTTTGCCATTTATCCGAGATAAATGTGATCAGACCGCGAAACCGATAGGATAAAAGCGTCAATCCAGTCTCCTCGAAAACCTCCCGAAGAAGGCACTCCTCCGGCGTTTCATTTTTCAAAAAATGCCCGCCGACACCTATCCATTTATCACGGTTGATATCTCCTTCCTTTTTTGTCCTGTGGAGCATCAGGTATTTTTCATCTTTTTCTATATAACAAAGCGTTGTCAGATTTGTCATGACCGGTTCCTTTCATCGTTGATTGCTTATCATCACGACATGTACACTGAATATTGATTTTCTATACCGGGTCTCCCAACCACCTGACAAAGCCTGTCTTATCACTGCTGTTATACCCGGCGCGCTCATAGAACCGGAGTGTTTCCGGATCCTTTGAGCCGGTCATAAGCATAAGCCTCGTACAGTTTTTTTGTTCAGCTATCTCCCCGGCATAGTCAAGACACTGTCTTGCGTATCCCTTCTTCCTGTGATCAGAATGTGTAACTACATTCTCTATCAAAGCGTAAGGTCGTAGGTTTCGCGTCAGGTTGGGGATGATAACACAGACACATGATGATACTATGACCCCGTCTACCTCATTTACGATCAGATGATGATCCTCATCCTTCATTATCTGATCCCACACATCATCAAGATGTTCATCCTGCTTGGGAATACTTGTTTCATGCAGGTGAAGATATAACTCCAGCACTTTCATTTTATCATCGTCTTTAGCTTCTCGAACCATGTAGGTGTCTCCTTTTTAAATATTTAGTATCCGATCCGGATCCTCTGCATCGCTGTCCTCCCAGCAGCGCAGGATCAGACGATCTGTTTCAAGTGTTCTTTTTATAAACAACTCCATATCCGTACAGTTCCATATGCCGATCGGCATACTGCATTCTCTTCTTGCATACTCTGTAAACCCGACCGCTTCATAACAGTGTCTCGCACCCTCATTGTTTTCAAATACACCCAGATCAATTCTTGTGGCGTTCAGGTTTTCCTTGACATACTCTATCCCAAGTCTAAGCAGTTCTTTTCCGTATCCCTTTCCCCTAAACGTCGGATCAATTATCACAAACCCGAAGCGGACAGAGCTGTCATCATCATCTCTTGGGTATCTTATAATGAAATGACCAATAACATCTCCATTGTCATCTACCGCAGTAAACGGAATAAATCTCCCGGTTTCCATCTGAGGCGCATAGTTTTCATTTATATCTTCTCCCGAAAGAGGATACTTATTAAATCTGTCAGCAGACCATTTGTATAATTCTTCCTCCG
>DMLD01000003.1:6169-7783 GCA_003453515.1 Lachnospiraceae bacterium | reverse complement strand
CTGGGCTACATATACATAACCGTAGCTCATAGCGATCTCTGAAAGTGATTTCTTTCCGATCTCCTTACCTGCTGCGGCAAACTGGCAAACCTCACCGATGTTGGAAGCCTTTGATGCCTGTCCACCTGTATTTGAATACATCTCGGTATCGAATACCATTACATTTACATTCTCACCGGAAGCAAGTACGTGGTCGAGACCGCCGAATCCGATATCGTAAGCCCAACCGTCACCACCGAAGATCCATACCGACTTCTTCGACAGATAATCCTTCTTTGCAAGGATCTCCTTGCTCTTGTCACAGCCGCATGCCTCAAGAGCACTGATAAGTGCGTCTGCTGCAGGACCGTTCTCACGGGTGTTATCCTTTGTCTCAAGATATTTTTCTATAGCTTCCTTGACCTCAGGCTTAGCTCCGTCCTTCATCTCGGTAAGCTGCTCGATCAGCTGGTCACGGATATACTTCTGTCCAAGGTGCATACCCAGACCGTGCTCGGCATTGTCCTCGAAAAGTGAGTTAGACCATGCCGGTCCCTTGTGTGAATCCTTGTTCACGGTGTACGGTGCCGTAGCTGCCGGGTTACCCCAGATAGATGAGCATCCTGTAGCATTTGAAACAAACATATGCTCACCGAAAAGCTGAGTGATGAGTCTTGCATATGATGTCTCGGCACAGCCTGCACATGAGCCCGAGAACTCGAGGAGCGGCTGGTTGTACTGTGAACCGATCGGTGTTGTATCCGTAAATGCGGGCTTGATCTCCTTCTTGCCGACATTGGCAACAAGATAGTCAAATACCGGCTGCTGGTCTGCCTGTGACTCCTGCGGAACCATCTTCAGAGCCTCATCCGGCTTCGGACATACAGTCACGCACTCGCCGCATCCCATACAATCAAGCGGAGATACGGTCATTGTGAACTTCATGCCGTCTGCCGTAGCGTGCTTAGAGTCGCTCAGGCGGATCTGTGAAGGAGCCGCGCTGACCTCTGCCGCATCGAGGATAAACGGACGGATCGTAGCATGTGAGCAGACAAATGCACAGCTGTTACACTGTACGCAGGCATCTGCGTTCCACTCCGGAACCATAACCGCGGTACCGCGCTTCTCGTATGCGGAAGCACCGGTCACGAACTGACCATCCGGATTCTCTGCAAATGCAGATACGGGAAGGCTGTCGCCGTCCATCTTTGATATAGGCTCGAGAAGATCCTTAACGAGCTTAACGACCTCAGGACGTCCGGTAAGCTCCTTTGCAGGTGCATCCGGCTCCGGATTCTTCCATGAGTCGGGAACCTCTACCTTATGTATAGCGTCTACACCGGCATCGATAGCCTTGTAGTTCATCTCTACGACTGCATCACCCTTCTTGGAGTAGGACTTCTTAGCAGCCTCCTTCATAAATGTAACTGCCTCATCGATCGGCATCACGTCAGCCAGCTTGAAAAATGCCGACTGGAGTATCGTGTTGGTACGCTTGCCCATACCGATCTCGATAGCCTTGTCTATAGCGTTGATGGTATAAAGCTGGATGTTGTTGTCAGCGATATACTTCTTTGCTTCTGCATTCAAATGCTTCTCAAGCTCTTCATCCGACCACTGGCAGTTGATCATGAA
>DMLD01000003.1:301-6104 GCA_003453515.1 Lachnospiraceae bacterium | reverse complement strand
ACACCGCCCGGCTTTACATCCTGAGCCATCTTCATTCCCTGTGTTACATATGCAGGGTTGTGGCAAGCCACGAAGTCAGCCTGGTTGATGTAGTATGGGCTTCTGATCGGGTTATCTCCGAAACGAAGGTGAGAAATGGTCACACCACCCGTCTTCTTCGAATCATACTGGAAGTAAGCCTGGATATACTTGTCTGTATGGTCACCGATGATCTTGGTCGAGTTCTTGTTGGCTCCGACAGTACCGTCACCGCCAAGACCCCAGAACTTGCACTCCTTGGTTCCCGGAGCCGATGTGATCGGTGCGGGCTTGACCTCGGGAAGTGAGAGGTTTGTTACATCATCTACGATACCGATCGTAAATCTGGGCTTAGGATCATCCTTTTCAAGCTCCTTGTACACTGCAAATACAGATGACGGCGGAGTATCCTTGGATCCGAGTCCGTAACGGCCGCCTGTAAGGATGATATCATTTTTCCCTGCCTCGCGAAGAGTAACTGCAACATCGAGGAACAGCGGATCTCCGAGAGCTCCGGGCTCCTTGGTACGATCAAGTACGGCGATCTTCTTTGCTGTTGCGGGGATCACCTTAAGAATTGCCTCAGGTGACCATGGACGATAAAGACGAACCTTGATAAGTCCGACCTTCTCACCCTTAGCGGTAAGGTAATCAATAACCTCCTCAGCCACATCACAGATAGAGCCCATAGCGATGATCACGCGATCTGCATCCGGTGCTCCGTAGTAGTTGAACAGATCATAGTTGGTACCGAGCTTGTCGTTGATCTTCTTCATGTACTTCTCAACTACAGCCGGAAGTGCATCATAAGCCTTGTTGCATGCCTCACGATGCTGGAAGAAGATATCTCCGTTCTCGTGTGAGCCGCGTGCTGCCGGATGCTCCGGATTCAGCGCATGCTTACGGAACTCCTCAACTGCGTCCATCGGACACATCTCCTTGAGATCCTCATAATCCCATTTTTCTATCTTCTGAATCTCGTGTGATGTACGGAATCCGTCAAAGAAGTTGATGAACGGAACCTTGCCCTCCAATGCTGCCAGGTGGGCAACAGGGCTCAGATCCATAACCTCCTGCGGATTTGTCTCAGCCAGCATAGCGAAACCGGTCTGACGGCACGCATATACGTCAGAATGATCACCGAAAATATTCAGTGCGTGAGTAGATACGGTACGTGCAGAAACGTCGAATACGCACGGAAGCATCTCTGCTGCTATCTTGTACATGTTCGGGATCATCAGAAGAAGTCCCTGAGATGCGGTAAACGTCGTAGTCAGTGCACCGGTCGCCAGTGATCCGTGAACCGTACCGGCAGCTCCTGCCTCTGACTGCATCTCGATGACCTTTACGGTGCTCCCGAAGATGTTTTTCTGTCCTGCAGCTGACCACATGTCGACTGAGTCAGCCATAGGAGACGATGGTGTGATCGGATAGATACCTGCCACCTCAGTATACGCATACGCTACGTGAGCGGCGGCGGTATTACCATCCATGGATTGCTTTTGTCTTGCCATAATGTAACAATACCTCCTTAAAAAATATATAAATCGTCACTTAGCATCTATTTTAGCACTTTGGGGCTCGGTTGTAAAGGATAACTTCTATAAAAATGTCATGAAATCCGATCAAACATGCTTCCAACATAAAAATGCCCGATTTTCGAAGTTTTCGCTTGACTTATACACACTTTTAATATATAATATGACTATGTTGTGTTTATTTAGTGAGTTTTTTATACACACTTTTTGCAGGATTTAGCACATGTATGGAGGTCTGTGATGAAAAAAAGGATAAACATCACGCTGGAGGACGAGGTCGTCCGCCGTGTAGATGCCTACGCTGACGCGCATTATACATCACGCTCCGGAGCTATCACGATGCTGATAGTGGAAGCTACCGATAAACCTGCCGGGGGAAAGAGTGAGAAAAAGTCAAAGTAGTGTGATCACTACACAAGCCGCTGGCACACACAACTTATGAAAAGAGGTTTTTGTGAAAGCAATTCAGGATTGCATCATCGGCAATACAGCGGTCAGGATCATAGATACCGGACGCCGTATACGCGTGATCGATGTCGAAAAACAGAAAGCACTCAGACAATTCAAGAAGACTGTAGCAGCCATGATACTTGCTGCCGTATTCAGCTTCTCCTCAACTCTTTTGGTCATAGACAAGCAGAGTGACGAGACTATGCTGAGCAAGCAGGTCTACTCTCTCAAAACCGAGATCGACACTCTCGAGCGCGAAAACAAGATCCTTGAAAAAAATATAACAGACGACAAGCTCACCTACAAGGAGATATACAAAAAGGCGACCGCCATGGGAATGAGCTTCCCCGACAGTCGCCGCATAGCAACCTACAAATATAAAAAGGGTTCAGGAATACGAATATATCAGATGCCTTAGTGATATAGACCTCCTATCCTAAGAAAGACCGGGCCTCCTACAGCCCGGTCTTTCGCGTTTTTACAATTCCTTATACTGAGAAATTAAATCTTCCGCCTACCTGTGGTTTGACCTCTTCAGCCTCGATCTCATCCCAGTTTACATTCTTTATCCCCGCGATCAGATCCTCCACATTGTCAGCCGAAACAACGGTACGCTTCACCTTCTCATCGGGACGCATGAACTCAGGCAGCTCCCTGCCTCCCTGCGGTCCACGCCCGCGGTGTACCGGGTCAGCCTCTGCGGCATTGATACCTTGATCAGCCTCGCCGGCATCCTCAGCGGATTTTTTCTCTGCCCTGTCCGCTGCCTTTTTCTCAGCCTCCTCAGCCTCAGCCGCTCTTGCTTCTCTTTCCTTTGCAATAGCCTCACGGCGTCTTTCGGATATCTGCTCGAGCTCTGCAAACATAGACATGGTACCGTCGTCATTGATGGTTATGCCTATGCGCTTCACCTCCGTACCCTCGTCCTCTTCAAGCTGATCCTTGATCTCGGAAAGCTGTGAGGTAGCCTTGTCTATCATGTCAGTATACTTGGTCTTGGTCTCCTCATCCGCTGCCATGGCTTCAAGCGTCGCCGGGTCGATCAGCACGGAAAACTCCTTGGTGCCGCGTGAGAGATAGCTCTGCGCCTCCGCCTCGGTAGAGTAATCTGCCACAAAGAAATCCATATTGCCATACTTACTCTTCAGCTCATCAAGCAATGCCTTTGCTTTGTCACTGAGTTTGACTTCCGTGTCCTGTGTTGCTTCGGTCTTATCAGCCTTGTCTGACCTTTGGTTTCTGGCAGCACGGATCTTCTCCTGCTCCTTCGCCTTCTTCACTGTCTCATCAGCGTCAGCCTTTTGCTTACTCTGCATCTTTTGAAGCATCGTGTTCTGATAAGCCCCGAATCCGTTGATCTGTGTCATAGATAGCCCTCCTTTGCTAAATATTTGTAGATATTAAGGAAACGCTGAAGTTATCAGTGTATCCTTAAAGCTCTCCAATTCATATATCGGCATTTCTTACCTTTTCCCTAACCTTAAGTATCATCGATGGTGAAACCGAAAGCTCGTCATAGCCCATCTTCAAAAATTCCTCCGTAAGCGATGTGTCCGCTCCGAGCTCGCCGCATATACCTGCCCACGCACCTCCCGCATGAGCGTTGTCGGCTATCATCTTAAGCATTTTGAGTATAGCCGGGTGATGTGCATCATAGAAATCGTCCAGCTTCGGATTCTGCCTGTCTATGGCAAGCGTGTACTGGGTCAGATCATTGGTCCCGACACTGAAGAAGTCGACCTCCTTTGCAAGCTCATCCGAGATCATCACCGCTGCCGGGGTCTCTATCATGATCCCAAGCTCCACATCACCGTACGGGATACCCTCTGCGTCCAGCTCCCTCATGACGAGCTCAGCCATATTTTTGCATTTTTTTACCTCGTCCATAGAAATGATCATCGGAAACATGATCGATATCTTCCCGAAGTGTGACGCCCTGTAGATGGCGCGCAGCTGGGTCTTGAATACCTCCTGACGGGTAAGGCATATCCTGATGGCGCGGTATCCGAGCGCCGGATTATCCTCCTTATCAAGCCCGAAGTAATCGACCTGCTTGTCAGCCCCTATATCAAGTGTCCTTATGATGACCTTTTTCCCTGCCATCATCTGAGCCACCTTCTTGTACGCCTCGAACTGCTCGTCCTCCGTGGGATAATCCTCGCTCTCCAGATATAAAAACTCACTTCTGAAAAGCCCTATTCCTCCTGCATCGTTTTCAAGCACCGATGCTACATCATTTACCCCGCCGATATTGGCGTATATATTTATCTTCCTGCCGCTCTTCGTCACATTCTCCTTGCCCTTAAGCTGCTGCAGCAGCTCTCTCTTCTTGTCCTCCTCTTCCTTTTTCTGCCTGTATTCGGCAAGTGTCTTCTCATCCGGATCGATAAACAGTATCCCCTTGGAGCCGTCAACTATAGCCATCTTCCCCTCCGCATCCTCAGGGTAGTCAACGCTTATAAGCGCAGGGATATTCATGGTTCTTGCAAGTATGGCGGTGTGCGAATTGGTCGAACCATGCCTCGTAACAAACGAGAGCACAAGTGACTTATCAAGCTGCACCGTCTCACTGGGCGCCAGATCATCAGCCAAAAGAATTGACGGCTCGGTTGCATTCATCCCCGAACCGGCGCTACCGCTGAGCACTGCTATCACCCTGTTGGTCACATCCTTAACGTCAGCCGCGCGCTCCTTCATATACGCATCATCCATCGACGCAAATATCTCCGCCATGTTGTCACCGGTCGTCGCCACAGCGTACTCCGCATTGGTAGACTGCGTGCGGATGATATTCTCAACCGACTCAACATAATCCAGATCCTCGAGCATGAGCTGATGAGACTGGAACAAAAATGCGCTCTCCTCACCAACCTCCTTCAAGGCCTTCTCATAAAGCCTTTGCAGCTGATCCTTCGCCTCATCCGAAGCCTTATGATATCTCTCGACCTCAGCCTCCGGATCATCTATGGTCTCACGTTTAACAAGTGTATCTGCCTTAGTAAAAATGGCGACAGGTCCAATAGCCACACCGCCGAAAACACTCTTTCCCTCTAAAGTAATCATATATACCTCCCTACCATCTGCATCCCACACGTATTAATTATATGATTCTGCTCGCCGCGAGGAGGCTCTTGAAAACGCCGGTGCGCAGGCTTGGTATTATCAAGCCGTGCACCGCTGCGTTTTCAAACGATGCAAATGGACCTCCGAGCGGCAACAGCAACATATCCCGGTTGTTTGTTACTTATCCCTCATTTCTCAAGTATACCCTATCACATATTACTCTCTAAGAACGCCTGCAGCTTCGCGATCGCCTCATCCTCATCGGGTCCGTCGCACTTCAATACGATCTCCTGACCCTGTTTAACCCCGAGTCCCATCACGCCGAGGATACGCTTCGCATCGACCTCCTTGCCATCCTTTGATATGGTCACGTTGCACTCGCAGCTTGCTGCCTCCTTTACAAAAAGTCCGGCAGGTCTGGCATGTATGCCCTGCTCATCCGTGATCACATAACTGAATTCCTTCATTTTAAAAGCCCTCTCTTTCTGAATTATCTATGCCTCAACCTTTTTCCTGAGAATACCGAGCATCACAGCAGTCACAGCCGAGCCGACCAGCCATGCGACTATATAAAGCAACGGCTGACCTACCGTCGCAAACACGAAAACTCCGCCGTGCGGCGCCATCAGTGTACACTCAAACACCGCCGAGAGCAGTCCTGCAACTCCCGCACCGACCATTGTACAGGGGATGACATGTATCGGATCGGATGCGGCAAAGGGGATCGCACCCTC
>DMLD01000003.1:0-194 GCA_003453515.1 Lachnospiraceae bacterium | reverse complement strand
GCAGCCGAAAACTTCTTTGGGAATACCCAGCATGCTATAGCTATTCCCACAGGAGGAACCATACCGCCTACCATGATAGCAGCCATGGCGATATAGCATGCCTGAACCTTGGGATCGGACTGCGCAGCACCCTGGTTTACCATATCAGCAGCCTGCGCCAGCATACCCGTACCAAAGACATATGCCGCCTTGTT
>DMLD01000012.1 GCA_003453515.1 Lachnospiraceae bacterium | reverse complement strand
GATAGCTGTCCGTATCGGTGC
This sequence comes from Lachnospiraceae bacterium, assembly GCA_003453515.1. Classification (GTDB taxonomy): domain Bacteria; phylum Bacillota; class Clostridia; order Lachnospirales; family Lachnospiraceae; genus Eubacterium_F. The sequence goes on along the minus strand of DMLD01000012.1, from coordinate 7,802 downwards.
AGACTGTAAATCTGTATCCTGAAGCACTATCCCTGCCGCCTGCAAAACTGCCATCCGCAGCTCCGCCCTCGACGAGTACACCTTCTTCAAGGTCGGTATTTGTCAGCACCTCTGTCACTCTCTCGGAAAGCCTCAGCGTGATATTTTTCTGTCTTATCCCCTTGTACAGAGCGCCTATGACGGTTCCTGCCTGATTCGTGTGAGGATATACATAGCCGTCCTTCTCTCTTGTGAGCACTCCGAGCCTCTCAAACTCACCTATGACGCGCTGCGGCGTCACTCTCTCTATCACCTGACTTATCCAGTCTCTGTCGGCGTAATATTTCTTCCAGTCCATATCAAGGTTGGTCATGTTGCACCTTCCGTTGCCGGTAGCGGAAAGCTTTTTGCCGACCCTGTCCGATTTTTCAAGTATCAGAACCGAAAGCTTTGAGCATGCCAAAAGGCAGGCGCTCATCAAACCTGAAGCACCTGCCCCTATTATTATCACATCGTAGTCGCGGGACATCTTTATGGCCTTCCTATCTTCAGCGGATGGCGATAGTAAGCATTGGATATCTTGATACCATCGCGATGGTTGCTTGCGTGGATGACCTGACCGCCGCCTATGTACATAGCAACGTGTGAAACTCCACCGCTTCCGTAGAAGAACAGGTCACCGGGCTGCGGATTGGAAACGCTCGTTGTGCAGGCTGCCTGTGCAGCCGAGCTGTGCGGAAGTCCCTTTCCGAAGTGAGCCCAGATCTGCATTACAAATCCCGAGCAGTCACAGCCGTGAGTGAGTGATGTTCCGCCCCATACATACGGATTACCCAAGAACTGCATTGCATAAGCAACGATACCGCTCCTGCCGCCGCCTGAGGATGAAGGCGAAAACTTGGTCGCCCTCTTAAGAGAAAACTGCTCTCTTACATACTCCTTTGAGACGAAGGCGTAGTCATCGTCCACCATTATACAGATGAACTCATTCATGTGCTCAAGCAGATAGTCCATACCGCCGGCACGCTCAATACTCTTATCCGATATATCCTCTTTTTTGATTATCTTTTCCAAAAATTCACGGTCTACATCTTCCTTCTTGATCTCAAACTCCTCACCCGCATCGCACACGGAGTAGATAGGAGCTGTCACGGACGGCAGTGCTCTGACATTCAGCGAATCCGTCATGATCTCCACGCAATCACGACCCACCTCGGGAGCGAGCGCCTCAGCCTCCTCGTCCATGGTCAGGTACTCAGCCTTGACATAACCGGTGACCTTACCGGAAACTATCTTAGCCCAGCCCTTCTTCACATTGTAGATATGGCATCCGGAATTCTTGACCATCTTACCGATGACGGATGCGCTCTTGGAAGGCTTTTTGCGGACATTGAGATAATTGGAGACCTTGTTTGCTATACCCAGACGCGAGTAGTTCAAGTTGAGCCTGATGTGCTCTCCGTCCTGGATCGCCGACTCTATCTCGGTGGCAGGACCTGTAACCACATCTCCCTCAGCCATCATCTCTGCTTGTATCGAATCACCGCCGGTAAGCAGCAAGGGATCTGTCGCCATAAGCTCACCGTTGGCAACCTTCTCACAATAGTCATTGACCACCACTGCAGCGCCGCTGACATCCTCAGCCTCTCCGACGCCCTCTGCCAACGACTGGATCCCCGTAGCGATGATGGTTATACCAAACACCCCTGCGATCACCGTAGCTGAAATCCTCTTAACTCTATTCATGCTTATACATCCCTTTCCACAGGATAAGTATCCCGATTTGTTACAAAAATGTTACACCATGTCACAAATTATAACGCTGTTTATTAAAAATGTCAACTCTTTTTTTGCACAAAACGATCGCCCTCTCCGATCTGAAGAGGGCGAAAAATGGTATGTTACACTATATTTAGCATATAAATACTACAACAGTCGACAACATATGTCAATTTGTTACTACAAATCGAGGCAAAAAAATTATTTTTTATCCTCTCTTGACATCAGCTCCTCTATACTTGATCTGGACTGTACAAATGCGTGTATCAGCCTCGGGGAAAAGGCTCCGAGTTCACCGCTCATCACCATATTGTAGACCTCGAGTCTCGGCAGCGCCTTCTTGTAAAGTCTGTCACTGACGGCATCGTCGTATGCGTCCGCAAGACCGACAACCTGTGCACCTATGGGAATCTTGTCTCCCTTTAGCTGCTTGGGATATCCCCCTCCGTCAAAGCGTTCATGATGGTTCTGGCATATCACGGAACAGCATTTGAAAAATACTCTGTCCGGGTCATCCTTCGGAAGGTGCCTGACCACCTCGTCAAATATCTTCTTTCCCTTGTGCGTATGGCTCTTGTAAAACTCGTACTCATCCTCCGTAAGTCTGGTGGCTTTATTGACTATCCTGTCGGGCAACTTCAGCTTTCCGATGTCATGCATGGTTGCCGCACTTGATATCATCCTTATATCCTGCTCGGTCAGATGATACTCGGGAAACAGGCTTTTGACCTTCGCGATCAGGACATAGCTTATCATCCCAACCCTTCTTGCGTGTTGGGTGGATATAGCATCCCTGTTCTCGATGATCCCGCCAAAATATCTTGCCATCTTGATGCCGGCTTCCTGTGTCATATATGCCTCCTATCAAAACTTGGTGCGAACCACATAGCCCACAACACCATCCCGCTTTACAAACCTTACGTTTTTGATAGTCTCTTTGACCATATACAGATCAGAGCTTATGATAACCCTGGTTCCCGGATAAACAGTTCCCTTTACCTCTATCTTGGCATCCTTCCTCGCGCTCATCTTGACTATGCTTATCTCGCGTTCCTCAAGCAGCTCCTTCAGCTCCTTCTTCTGCGTATACAGAGCATCGGTCAGCTTATCGTAGAGCTCGTCGACCTTCGGATCGCGTTTTTCCATCGCCATGATCTTTTCGATACCGTTTTCAAGTGTCTTTATATCATTTTGAACCTTTTCACACTTGTTCATAAGCTCGGTATAAGCCCTGGTATCGCCCTCTCCGACGCCGACCTCGACAATCGATTTGGACTCGGCAAGATTACCAATACCGAAGCACTCCATACCCATCTTGGCGATGGTATGTCCGCCTATGATAACGCCTCTTCTGCCGGCAACGCTCAGTTTTCCTTCACAGCAGGTATCACAGTTCAGCAGATAGGTACATGTCATGTCCTCACCTGCCTTAATCGCCTTGCAGGACTCGAAAAATTGTCCGATGAGCGATCCGCCCGCATTTATCTCACTGGTTCCCCTGCCCTGGACGCCGCCCTGTATCAGGATATCCTTACCGGCAAATATGGAGCATGCCTCACAGTTGCCTGCTATGGAGACATTGCCCGATGCACTTATCATGAAATCGGCATCGACATTTCCTCTTATCTCGACATCACCGTCAAAGTTAACGTTGCCGACCGAGAGATCGACATCGCCGTCTACCACATAGACATTTCTGATCTCTATGGTCTCGTCGTCTATCCACTCGATGATACCCGTAATGTCCGATATGTATTGCTTTTTATCCTCCGAAGCATGAAAGCCCTTGCCCTTAAGCGTAGGAAGCTCACGTCCTCTCTCCGGATTGATTAAATTTCCCTCTATGTCGTAGCCGAACTCACCGCCGGTCGCGGGGATATAATCGGCGATGACCTGTCCCTTCTCGACAGTCTCAAACAGCTCGATGCCCTTGTAATCCACTGCACCGTTTGGCAGTATCTTCGGCGTCGCTTTGACCTCTTTTCTGAAGTGGTAGTCAAACCTTCCGTCCTCGCCCTTGATCGGCTGCTTGCCCTCTGCCACGACTATATCCGTGAAATACAGCTGCTCATCAACGACCTTTTTGATGACATCCTGCTTGATGCCCTGCTTGACATCGTACTCTCTCAGAGCCTTTGTTATCTCTCTGACTCCGATCTTGGTATCGTTAGAGGGCTGGGTAATATTAAGAGTCGCGCTCATCTTGTCCTCTGCAACCACAATGTGTATATCGCGTTTGAGCTCGGTCTCAACTTCTTTTGTTTTTTCTATCCTTTCAACGGTATTGCCGATAAGCTCCTTGGCAAGCTCTACCGCAGGATTGACGACCTCTTCCTGTTCAAGAAGCTTCTGCGCCTCGGATCCGATATCGAAATCGATCTGCGGAAGGTCGTCCATAGTGAGCAGATCAGACACAAGCGCATTGGAAAGGATCTCGTCTATCCTGTTTTCGAAATCTCCCTCCTTGAACATCTTCTCACGGATTTCCGCCATCTCATCGGGCTCATAGCCGGGCTTGGCAAATCTCGTGACGTCAAGTCCCTTTTCGATCCCCATACAGATCTCTCTCATCTGTTCGACGGAAAAATCTCTGTTAAGTATTGGCTTTATGTCGATACCCTTTTCGAGCTGTCTTACGATCTCGTGCATCTGTATCCAATTGTACCCGCCATTTGCAAAAGAAGAGACACTAAGTCCCTTCTCCAATGCAAGTGTGATCTCTGACAGCTGTACCCCATAAAGATTGAGTCCCAGGAACGGAGTGAGATCTATATTCTTTTTTCCTGCCTCTATGACAGCCTCTATCTGGTCTTCCGCAAGCCCTCTCTTCAGATATGCCATGATATCCACGTCTGCCATCTTGCCCTGCACATAGAGAAGTGCCTTCTTCCCGGCAAAGCCGTTGTTGATGGCATACATGGCATCGATATCGTTCTCCTTGCCGACAGCAAGGGCTCTTATTGTCAACGGAGAATATTCGGGTTTTACGAAGGCTGTCATGTCGATCCCCTTTTCGATACCGACCCTGACCTCCCTCATCTGATATGAGTTGAGATCGTGTCTTGCATACAGTGAAATATCGAGCCCCGCCTTCATGCCTCTTCTAATCTCCCGCATCTGAAGCGCATCAAACTTAAGGTCAGTGTATACTGATACATCGACCTTATCTATGATGCCGCGGCGGATCTGCTCGCACTGCATCCTGTCAAAGCCTTTTTCAATATAAGGCTTCAAATCGATATCGGGCCCTCGGTTTACAGTCTCAGCCATATAATTCCCCCGTATCGTCTCCTACTCGATTATCTTCGCAGCATTACCTACAAGCTCGGAAACCTTGGTATATATGAGAGAGCTTCTCATATATCTCTCAAACTTCATCGCTGTTCCGTAGAAGCTGGTGTAGTTTTCCTTTACCTTGTCAATAGTTATCGAATTGCCCTCTTCGTCCTTTGATCCGCTTACCATCTGCTGGATATAATCATCCACAGCCTTATCGCTTATGTCTATATTCTCCTTGACGGCAATCGCCTCCATGATGAGCTCACTCTCAGCCATTGACTGTGCCTGACCGATGAGATTCTGTTCGAACTGATCGGCAGTCATCCCCTGCATCTCCATTGCCTGATCCATGGTCATACCGTACTGTGCCATCTGCGCCTGCATCTGCGAACGGATCATCTCACGCTCTGCGACCAAAAGCGTGGGCGGTACCTTTGACACCTTGGACTCTGAAACGATCTTCTGAAGAGCAGTCGTTGCCTTGGCACTCTTCTTGGTCTCGGCAAGCTCGCTTCTCTTGGCGGCCTTGTACTCATCGACGGTCTTGTAATCAGTGTTCTCCTTGACAAATGCATCGTCGAACTCTGCCTTCTCCTCGATGTAGTTCAGCTTCATCGTAAATACGGTCTTCTTGCCGGCGAGATCCTCGTTGTTCGGATACTCCTCCGGGAAGGTAAGCTCAACATCCTTTGTCTCACCGACCTTCATACCGATGATACCGTCGTCAAATCCCGGTATCATGCCGCTCTCTCCGAGAGTGATCGATGTTCCCTCTGCCGAGCCTCCGTCAAACGCCTTGCCGTTAAGCTTCCCCTTATAGTCGATATTTACGGTCATACCGGTCTTGGCAGTACCTGTCTTGACCTGCTTCGGATGCTGCTCAATGAGATCATCTATGCCCTCCTGCAGCTCAGAGTCCTGGACCGTACAGTCGACCTCGACTCCCTTGTATTCAGACAATGTCACGATCTCATTGACATCATAAGGCTCTATCTCAACAGCCTGTCCCGATACATAAACCGGAAGATCGCCTATATCTACGGCGCCCCCTGATGCCGATCCGCCGCTCACCGCACTTCCGTCGGCACCGACAAACTTCTCTGCTACATCTCCCCATGAGCATCCGACCAAGCACATAGCCGAAAGCACACATACGGCAGCGATCGTCACCGCTGCACCAAATCTTTTACTCACTTTTCTTCCTCCTTGATACTTATAATTTCCTTGATACTTGTAATTAAGGATGCACCGTATATAAAAGCGCTCCCTTGAACCATGATCGCTGTGTAAGCTTAACAATTTGATGGTATTATACCATAAAAATCATTGATGCGCAACAAATTTATCTATCTGTCCCACTTAAGAGATTTGTACTCCACGACCTTATCTCTCTCCAAAAGATCATACATAGCCTGCTTGGCTGACTTGTTCTCAAAGAGGATCGCATTTATCTGCTCGACTATAGGCATGGTAACGTGGTTTTTGTTGGCAAGATTCATGGCGGCCTTAGCGGTATTGACGCCCTCTACCACCTGATTTATCTCCTGCTTCGCCTCTTCAAGTGTCTTTCCCTGACCGAGAAGATATCCGCAGTTATGGTTTCTCGAATGCTTCGAGGTACATGTAACTATGAGGTCTCCTATTCCCGAGAGCCCGCTGAAGGTCTCAATCTGACCGCCGAGTTCGATCCCAAGCCTTGATATCTCGGCGATACCTCTGGTCATCAGAGCAGCCTTTGTATTGTCTCCCATGTTCATTCCGTCAAGTATACCTGCTGCAAGGGCGATGACATTTTTCAGAGAACCGCCAAGCTCTATCCCTATCATATCGGGACTTGTATAGACTCTGAAGTTCGGGCACATGAACACATCCTGTACGAACGCAGCCGTCTTCTCGGAGTGTGCGCCCACAACGACGGTCGTCGGTACCCCCTTTGACACCTCCTCGGCGTGGCTCGGCCCCGACAGCACCGCAACATCGGCATCGGGAAGCACATCCTCTATTATCTCGCAAAGCGTCATGAGTGTGTTGTCCTCGATCCCCTTGGCGACATTGACTATCACCTGATCCTTTTTGACGAGATCCCTGATCCTCTCAGCCGTTGACCTGACAAAGGGTGACGCTACGGAAAATACGATTATGTCCTTGTCGTCACAGGCTTTTTTGATGTCAGACTCGATATCGATCGTATCGGGGAGTATCACTCCGGGCAGTCTGTCCTTGTGCTCATGATTCACTCTCAGCATCTCTAACTCCGACTCTACGGCGGACCAGATAGTTACCTTATGTCCGTTGTTGGCACATAATATAGCCAGAGCAGTGCCCCAGCTTCCGGCTCCCAAAAATGCTATTTTTCTCATTTTTATATCTCCTTCTTATGTTATATAATTTCCCACCTGTTTATATCGCGATCTTACTTGTTTAAAACAACTTTCTCTCCGTTCCCGTCAGAAGCCTTTTGATATTGCCCGCATGCTTGATATAGCTCAATGCTACAAATATGAGCCCCAGTCCCAGCGCCACGAAATAGTACTCGCTGCCGAAAAACTTCAGCGTCACGTATATCGGAAAATACCACATCACCGCCAGCGAGCCGAGCGAGACATATCTGGTCAGCACTACTATGATCACGAACAGGGCTATGCCGATAAATATCATCCACATCCCGATACCGCCGTCCGCCGAAGTGGCGATGATGACTGCAGCTGACACGGCGATACCCTTGCCGCCCTTGAAATGCAGATAAAACGGAAAAATGTGTCCGA
>DMLD01000087.1:1086-10427 GCA_003453515.1 Lachnospiraceae bacterium | reverse complement strand
GCATATATAAATGCCATTGGCTCCGAGATTCTTTCTCAGATCGACCACAAGTCCCTTTATCTGCTGATATCTCCTTGATGATACCACCTCATCGATCTCAGCCTGCACATTCTCTCCCGCCTTGTAGCGTTCCAAAAGATCGGCATATGCCTTCAGCTCTCCTTCATCAAAATATCCGGCCGTTGTATAAGCCCCCATGTATGCGATCGAATTATACTTCTCAATTATGGAGTTCTCGTAGTTTCTTGCACCGACTATCGCCATACCTCCGGTCAGACAGACCGTCAGAGCCACAAGAAGAAGTATGATCTTGGTCCTCAGTCTAAGCTTGATCCTGTTGTCACTTTTGATCTCTCTCAAATCCTTCATTAGCTTCACCATCCTGATTATTTATTATTGTTCACAGCCACTTCATTGTTCTCGAAAAATATATGCAGAGTGTTCATTCCCAACGCATAATAATGTATCGTGTCAGATGCCATCTTCATGAGCATGTTCACGCCCATGAGTTCCGGATCATCCGGTGTATCCATTGCCTCCTTAAACGGGTTGTAAAGCTCACCCGCCGACCTTATCTGTATACCGGTCTCTCCCGCCAGTACAAACACCCTCAGATCGATACTTCCCGAATTCTTGAGATGATTGCCCACGACCACCAGAAGCTCCTCAATGGAAAGCGACAGCTTCATCACAGTTTTTCTGTCCAATGAATTCTCGGCACAAAAATCCTTGATCTTTTCCGCCGCATCACATATCTCCTCTGTCACCGGCTTTATGGAAAAATCCAACACCTTTTTTGATCTGACGAGCTCATCATTCAAAAGCAAAAGTCCCGAAAGTGTCTTCTTCTTTTTGTTGATATTGACACACGCTCTGATCACGGCAAATCCGGCAAGTGCCGTGAGCAGGGCACCCACAGGCAAAAACAGCCATGGGATTATATCAATCTTAAATATGACAAACGCAGAGACAACAGGGAATATAAGCTTTCTGCATATGGTTATTATATTGGAGATAATAACTCTTTTTATAGCATTTAAATATTTCACCCACAACCCTGCAAAAAAATCAATAAACATATACGCTACAAGACATATAAGAGCAGGTAGTATCTCTGATGATACATGAAACATTGCCCCTACTCCCCTGTTACCCACAAGTAAAACAAGTGAGTATCCTCCCATCAGAAGCATCCCCCATCTTACCTGCAATCTCATCAAGGCTCTTATGGAAGCATTTTCCTTGGATGGATAATACACGCCTATCATGGGTGCCGCCGCCTGCGGCACACCCGAGGATATGGTTATCGACAATTCACTCAGAGAGTTGAGGACAGCCCACATCGCCATCCCCTCAGTACCCAGACTCGCAAGGATCATCGAGTTTATAATGATCATGCGTATCGAATCAAGGAGATTGCCGATCGCCGATGGAGATCCGTTGTGCAGTATCTCGGGCATCCGATACAATGTAGCCTCTTTTATATTCAATTTATATGTATCACCTCTGTGCAGCACGATTATCCCGTAGGCACATCCGGCAAGCGTGGATATCACCGTCGCCGCAGCTGCACCTCTGATCCCCATGTCAAATACAAACAGCAGCAGATAATCAAGCGCTATATCGCCGCCCACCATGATCGTCATCATGATGAAAATGGCATTTGGCTTACCCTCCAACTGCAGATACATAATCGGGAGATACATAAGGAGTGACGGTATGACTCCAACCATCAGTATCAGAGTGTAATCATACACCATGACCGACAACTCACCGCCGTGTGACAGAAGTGTTGCGATTGGTCTTGAAAGAGGTATCCCTACCGCCGTCATCAAAACTCCGAGGATCATATATCCGGTAAAAGCCGAGTGGAATATCTTCTTTGATTCTTCGATATTCCTTTCTCCGATGCTCTCCGCTGACAGTGTCGCCGCACCGCTGGCAAGTATGACACCGAACGTACACAGAACCAAGTATACCGGCATGTATAGATTCACAGCCGCCAGGGCTTCCTTGCCTATACTCTGAGTGACAAACACCCCATCGATCAAAGTATTGATCGTGCCTCCCAGTACCGAAAACAGGATCGGAAAAAGTGTCCTTTTATATTCTTTTCTTACAAAATCGTCATTTCTCTCCATCATAGTCCAAAAACTTCCCTGCATATCTTCCGGGTCTTGTCGCCAAACAGCGGTCCCGCACATACCTGCATATCCGCTATCTCAGTCAGCGATACGTTGGTCTCAAGCAAAAGCGCTCTGCCATCCTCCGTGATCACGATGTCCCACGACGCCAGCCTGAACTTGCCCATAATGGGATGGAGCTTCCTTACAAGCTCATGGGCTTTGTCTATATGGGAAACCGGGTGACCCGCAAGTACATAATGCAGTGTCGGATGCTCCCTGGTCACTATACCGTCATGCATCGCCCCGAGATCACCGGTCACACCGTTGTCCCTGACACCTACCAGCATTCCTCCGCTGCTTAAGTTATCGGTTCGGCAGCCACCGACGCCGGTCTTGACGCAGGTCGTCAGTATATCCACTCCCCTGTCATGTAAAAACGACATTACCCTTATCGAATTTACAGACTGAGGATGAAGCACAGCGTAATCCCCATGCTGCTTTACGGACTCCTGAACCACGACATCCCTGTCTATATACCTCATCCTTTTTCTGAAATCGCTTACCGGATCATCCCTGTCTAAGAAGAATACACCGGCTCCGCCCTCGGAATTCTCGGCGATCTTCAGTACCATCTCATCGGGATTCTCCCTGATGAGGTCAAGCACACGCGGAGCGGGTATCGGATTCAGCTTGGCATCATACCATATGCTGCCCATACGCATGGTGGTAAGCTTTGGCAGACACTCCGTCGGAAAATACCTGTAATACATTGCCTTGTTGTCAATATATCTGGCAGCCTCCCTGTCGTTATAATACGGCTCGATATATCCGTAATACAGATCATCCGGCATGTAGTTCAGATCCAGATGTCCGACTCTACCCGCATACACTCTGTGGTATATAAGCGAAAACCTCGCACATCCCTTATAATATTTTCTTATGGCTGCCTTCTGCTCCTGATCCAGCTCGGGAAAATCATTTTTCTCGACCGCTATATCGGCACGCCTTCTGAAAAGCTTTATGATCGCCTGCTTTGACAGAAGATCCAACTCCGTCTTTCCTTCTATGAACTTTCCGGTCGTCCTGGTATACAGGTCATCTACCATACGATCTATCCTTTTTCCCATCTTTCTTTGTTCCTCCCACTATGATATCTTTCACACTATCTTACCACATATACCCGATTCCCGCAAGGAAAATATGTCATTCAAGTTACTATTCGTGAATAGTGACAGTCGTGAATAGTAACATCAGTTGATTCACATCTGTCACCTGTCGAATATATGGTATTTTTCCTTCTGATAATCGGTCAGATCCTCATCGCCCGTCTTTTGTCTTGCCATCCTCAACAGCTCATCAGGGGTGTGCAACCCGAATCTGTACAGACTCCTTTCACTGTCATAGACGACTATTTCCCCGGCGGATGTCATGGTCACAAAGCCCGGTATATCCCCGACTATCTCTCCGTCTCCGTCCTTTTCGTAAAGATACGCCACACTGCTTCCGGTCGGTCTGTCCGCTCCCACCTGCTCGTTTTCCTGACACCATACAACGAAGTAAGGAAGCTTCTCTGTCGTTTTCACACCGTATACCGAGTTTCCGAGCGCACTCACGTCGAGCACCTTCTTCCATGTATTCATATCGTATACTGCGCCGTAATCGATCATTACATATCTGTTTTCTCCGAAAAATGTCATATTGGCGTAGGTCCCGGAGCTGCCCTCACACACGACCCTTTTCTCGCCGACACTGTAGGCAAACCACTTCTCACCGTTCGGACTACGGTACATCACCAGCTTTTTTGCGAGATCATAGGCTGACAGCTGCGCATCATCCAGCCGTATCTCACCTGAGCCGTCATCTATCAGGATATGCTCGTCATCTCCGTAGACCCTTATATCCCCCAGAGCCACGCCCCTGTCGTATCCGTCCGGAAACCTTTGCTCATCAAGCTTTTGCCCGGTGGACGTATCATAAACCGTGAGCTTACCCTCATAGCTTATACACAGGTTATTTCCGGTCTCATCGTAATAATAATAGTCATATCCTCTTATATCCAGCACATTCTTAAGGTTATGTATATCATAATGCGCAAGCCTGAAATCATCATAATCCTGCATGCCGATACTCTTGTCGCCGTATACTGAAAGCGATATATTGTCAAAGGATGTAACTCCAAGGCTCGACAGGGATGCCTTTGACTTAAGCTTGAAGTCAGCCTCGCCGAATACAGCCAGCCTGTTTTCTATACCGTTGTGGAGTCCCAGCGCAAAGTCCTCGCCCGTGGTCTCAAATGTGTACCACTGCTCAGGCTCTGCGGTTATGATATTGTCAAGCGGTATCCTTACCCCTTCCCTGTCGGTATTGTCCTGTCTCAAATAGACCCTAAGGCTTTTGCCCCAAAAGTCTCTCGCCTGTGCTACCCTTTTATCCACGCTGAGAAGGTAGACAGGCTCGCCGTTTCCCTGCTGTATATTGATCCTGCGCTTGCCATCCTCCTCATAGAAATACGTGACACCGTCCTGACAGCTGACGCTGACCACTCCGTCATCAGCCTTTACCGATATAACGGCGGATGAGAATACCTGCTCCCAGAGTATTTTTCCTTTTTCGGAATTGCACGAGACCTCATATACGCTGTTGTCGTGGAAATAGTAGACCCTCTCATCCGAGAGCGTCATCGAGGACATATCCCAGTCGGCGTTGCACAGATAGCTCTGGTCGCCCTCACTCAGGCTGTACTTCACTATGTGCTTCAGCCCGTCCGTCTCGTCACTCAGGAGAAAGCACAGTCTGTCATCGTCTATGAATCTCACATAGGTACACAGCCCCGGCATATCCACAAAGCCGCTCTGTCCTGTTGCAAGGTCGATGGTTATTACCCCGAACACATCCTCCGTATTTGCCGAGAGACACACCATCCCCTCGCCGGGCGAGATGCTGCCGAGCGTATAGTTCATATCATCGCCGATGTCGCAGCTGATGATCTCCTTTCCCTTCGCGTCATATGTATTTAGCTTTCCCAGGGCGTAGTCGACGCTTACCGTCACACCCTCCTTGTCCCCTACTATCAGCTCGGATGCCTGCCGTCCGGTGTATATCACCTCACCGGTATCCACATTGACGCACTTAAGACCGTCTTCGGCTATATAGGTAAGCCGCGTTCCATCCTTTGATAGATATGAGCCGCATGCCTCGGGATGGTCACTGGTCCTGCTCACAGGGGCGAGCCTGTAGCCACAGATCGTATTTCCGTCAGGAAGAGAGCACACCTTCACCTCACGGTTCAGCATGTTGCCAGCAGCATAGGAATAGGTCTCGATCCTTATGCGTTTTCCGTCCTCACTCACCGAGCTCCTGATATCATACGACGGATCCTCTCTCTCAAAATACGCTCCTGCCTTGTATCCCCCGGTATAGTCATATATCCCGAGCGATCTGGTAAGCGACCTCATACTCTGTGTTACATACGGACGCTTCGGATCAAAGATATCGTCGGGAAGAGCCTTGAGCGAAAGCTTGATCGCAGTGTTTATATCACCGCTCATATACGCCCCGTCCGCGTACTCGGAGAGATAGTAGGATTCGCCCTTGAGCGTCTGCTGCATGGAATTATCCAAAGCATCATATGCATTGTTTAGCTCTATATTTTTCTTCATGATCACTGCAGCTACCGAAGACAACGCCAGGAATACAACAGCGACGGCGGCAGATATACGACGTAGTCGCCTCTCCCTCTGACGCTGTCTCAGGTCATCAAACGCAACATCAAGCATGGAAGCAATGAACTTAAGCCTCTCAGCCTTGACAGTCTTTTTCACTCCCGCAGATGTCTCGGAACGCACATCCACGGCCAGCGGCTCTATCTCAACACTCTCTCCATTGATCTCTTCGTATGTAAGTATCTTCGGAAAACTGTCCTCAGGCTCTCCTTCAGTTAGAACAACTATGATCCTCTCACGAGGTCTGATCTTAAGAAAGTACTCTATTTCCTCCAAACACCACGGAGATTTTACATATCTTGGGGAAGCGATGACTATCAGCCACTCACTCTCATCGAGAGCCTCCTTTATCACGGTACCGAGATCTGCGGACGCACGAAGCTCATCCGCATCCCTGAAAACGCGACCAATCCTCTTTTTCCCAAGTTTTTTGGCAAGCTTTGCAGGAATACGATATTTTTCTATCTCCTTTTGTACCTGCACGGCAACTTCTTCGTCGATACCTCCGTGCTTGTAACTGATAAAAGCCTCGTATCTCACTTAAGCTATCCTCTCGTATGTCTTGTCAAAAATACTTCCCCTAACCACATAGATATCATGCAGATCATCCTCACGAACCACTATGAAGTCTCCCGGATTTCCAAGGTAATACTTGTCCGGATCCCAAGCTGTAAACACCTTTACCATGTGATTTAGCTTCTTCGCATATATCCTTGTCTTTCCCGTGGCTATACACGGTCTTATATAATCCTTCAGCGAATAACTCTCGCCGTAGATGGTATCATGTATCGTCGGTATATAATCCGTTTCAAACTCAGGCTGTAAATCCGTCAGTTCATATGAGCTTTTGAACTTTTCCTCACGGATCGGATAGACCTCACCCTCTATACCAACCATCAGATACAGATCATCACTTATGATCTGATCCACATCCCCCTCAAGAGTACGAATAAGAATCGGAGTTCCCTCCTTCATCACATCCGTAGCGATCACATATCCGACAGGCACACTCTTCTTGATATACATATCCATATCCGAGGTGTCCATATCGTATGAAAGAGCATCTATCACCTCGAAGCTATGGTGATACATCGTCATCCTCTCAGACAGATACTGCCTAATACCCATCTCGGGGTAGCTTTTTTCAAACAGATCCGCCGCTATAAATCCGCCGGCTTTGTTTCGATGACCGCCGCCGTTGCCTATCCCCTCACACAGATACCTCGCCAGCTCGTTGGCCTTGGTCACCGGAACACAGGATCTGACCGAGAACTTGTACCCGCCGTGACCGGGATTGTAGGCAACACAGGTGTCGACCTCCTGTACCTGTATCACAAAGTCACTTATGATACCAAGTATGTTGGGGTCACACGGTCTTGACTCTATCACCGAGAACCTGTCTTCCGGGAAAAATGTCTGATCGTTGAGCGCCTCGCTTGCAACGCCGAGCTCATCTATGGATATGTTCGAGTTGATCAGGCGGATAAGCAGCGCCTCGTCCCTTACAAGCCTGTCACGCATATCCCTGTCCATCGGGTGAAAGAGCTCCTCAAACTGATTTGAGTCACTGTAAAGACCATAGTAAAGAGCCGTTGACAGCGCCTTGTCATCGTTCGGGTTCATCCCCTCCTGCAACAACAGATCCCACACTATGGTTGCGCAGGATGCAAGGTTGCTCCTTATACAGCAGTCGTCCCCCGGCGTTCCGGCAAACTGATGATGGTCTATCATGGCGACCTTCTTCGCATCAAATCGGGTGACATTTCCCTCTCCGTACTGACAGTCGGCGGTTATCAAAAGGTCGGGAGCATCAAGCTCCTTTACATACTCCGCGGGTATACCCAGCTTCTCGACCATCAGCTTCAGATTCGGCTTCGTTATCTCATTTCTCCCGCCGTATACAAACCTCACATTGCGATCATTTTTTTTGAAAAATAACCACAACCCAAAGCCGGATGCCAACGCATCGGCATCCGGATTGTCATGACACTGTATCACTATGTTATCATATGCAAGATATTTGTTTAAAAAGCCCATATATCCCCCTTTGAAATCGCCCTGTCACCGCATGCCAAGGGCTTTGATATTATTTACTGTATCCTTAAAAGACCATGGTAAGGTTGTTGAGTCCCAATGTAGAGATATACTTCGCATCCTTGACCATATTCATCATCATGCGTATTCCTATGTGTTTCTCAGGAGACTCTTCGATCTTATCAGTCGTATATGTTACCGGGTCGAAGTGCATACAGTCGTCCCTGAGTCTGAGTGTTCTCTTGCCGTTTTTATGCATATACCTGATCTCGATAGAATGATCCTTCTTCTTGTCGGCGGAGAACCCGAATTTGATCGTGTTGACAGCCATCTCCTCAACACACAGTGCCACACACATCGCAGTGCGCTGATCCTCACCGTGCTTAAGGCAAAAATCCCTGACCTGCTCGGAGGCTTGCACCACCTCCTCTAAAGATACCACCTTCGTCTCGAAGCAGTTCTCATCCTCAACTCCCACTTCATCCTTCAGATATGCAAATACCTCCGCGAGGGGCTGCAGCCTGTGATCCTTCATATAGACGACGATGCACACTATCAAAAATGTCAGCGTCTCGCCGCATACAAAGCCGAGCCACACTCCCGTTGTTCCGAACACAAGGCTTAGCACCGACCCTGCTATGGCTGTCAGCGCAAAGTTCTGGAGCAGCGATATGACCTCGGTAAAGCCGATCCTCGATGTTCCCTGATAAAAATTCTTAAATACGGTATTGAGCGAGCACGGAACCAGAGACAGTGAAAACAGCCTCAGCCCCAGCACAGCCATCCCCGTTGCGCTTTCCTCCTCCAAAAACATCTTTACGATGAGCGGAGCTATAAGTATGACCACCAGAGTCACGACTATGTTAATGACCACCGCATACCTGGTCATGATCCTTACGAGCATATGCAGCGAGGATCTGTCCTCATCGCCGTAGAGGACTGATGAAAGCGTAAGTGAGACCGCCGCCACGCCCGATCCGAACGAATAGCATATATTTGATACCGTAGTTATGACCGAATACGCCGCAACAGCCAGATCGCCTCCCACATGCAACAGTATTCTGTTGAACAAAAACACCAGAAGCACGAGGCTCACCTGATTGATGACCGTGGGTATACCGTTTTTGATCACCTCTTTACAGGTCTTAAGGCTCCAATATTTGAAACCGAATTTGAATATATTTTTCTTGCTGAAGAAATATGTGATCCCAATCGCAACAGCAATATAATAGCTGAGTGAGGATGCAAGTCCCATACCGAACATCCCGCCCTTAAATACGAGGACGTTCAGCAGATCGAAAACGACATCGGCTATTGTCATGGCGGCAACAGCCGTTATAAGTCTTGTCTGCTCTCCGACCATCTGTATGTAGGGGACCATTATCTGTGCAAAGATAAATGCAGGCGCGCCTATTATAAATCCGAACAGATAGTTTTTGGTGTTGATAAATATCTCGCC
>DMLD01000087.1:0-981 GCA_003453515.1 Lachnospiraceae bacterium | reverse complement strand
AATATAAGTATAAGACCTATGACCGATATTCCCAACGCAAGTATGGATGAGACGCTGAAACATGAATTGGTTCCCTTCTCATCGCCCTTACCCATGGTATTGCCACAGACAACCTGTACTCCGGCGGCGATCATCGCTCCGAGCGCGGCAAATACCAAAAGTATCGGCGTAGAAAGACCATATGCCGTCATGCCCTTGACCCCTATGAACTGCCCTATCATGATGCTGTCTATCAGCAGACACAATGTGACCGTCATTGCAGACAATATCTGCGTCACAAGCATTTTTTTAAAAACCTTACCAATCATTGATGACTCCCTCTCTATCTTTCTTGTGTAAAGCTGCGACTCACAGCTTTGCCACAACAACTTTCTTGCCCTGCCCCTTATTTTTAAACAGGGATTTATAATTCTTCAGTTTGACTTTTGGCACGCTGATTTTACAATTGTGTACCCCTTTTAGCGCGCTCTTTCCGACAGTCTTTAATTGCTTGGAATAAACAACTATCGACGAGAGCGAAACGCATTTGACAAATGCCGAATTACCTATGACCGTCACCTGACAGTTGATGATGACCTTTTTGAGTGCGGAGCAGCCCGAGAACACGCTTACACCGATGGTTATGTTGATGTCAGCATACTTCTCACTAAGCGCTGCTTCCGTTATGCTTTTATCCGCCGCGCTCAACAGCGCGTATGACGCCTTTTCCATCTGAGTCGCACCTATGGTCGCGGTCTTGAGTGATGTACAACCCATAAAACACTTGTCTCCGATATAGGTAATACTCTTTGGTATCTTGACTGTTTTTAGTGAATCACAGCCCCGAAAAGCTTGTTGCTCTATGCGCTTGAGTCCTTTATTGAACACGAACTTTTTCAGTCCCGCACAGCCCTTAAATGCTAATTTCTCTATGATCTCGATATTATTGCCGAGCACGACCGTATTGATGGAGCGAACGCCGCTGAACGCCTCTGCCTTTAT
>DMLD01000006.1 GCA_003453515.1 Lachnospiraceae bacterium | reverse complement strand
ACGACAGGGCTGCCTTATCGAAAAATGCGAACTTCTCGATATCCTGATATATCTCACCGTAGGGAAGCATCCCACTGAAATAGAACTCATTATCAAGAAAGTAGAATATAACACCGTTTAATTCCAGCTTGAAGATCCCGACATATTGCTTGCGCCATGCCAGATCCATGTAGAAATGATCGATGTACTCCATCTGCTCTTTGTACTGCTCCTGAATAGCCGTATACTTCGGAACGATGACCCGTACATCATACTTCTTTTTATCAAAGTAGCGCGGCAACGACCCCACTACGTCAGCAAGTCCACCTGTTTTGATAAAAGGCACGCATTCAGATGCCACAAAAAGAATATTCTTCACTTATATAGCCCTCCCTTGCGCAAATGTAAATCCGGTCGCGAAGTTTATTATACACTATTTTAAACTCTTTCGCAAGCACTTTGTGTCAAAAATATTGCCAAAATACTACTTATTTTCATTTGCCAGCCGTTTCATCTCGATCGCGTTTTCCCTGACGGCATCCGTTATCTCCACTCCTCCGAGTATCCTGGAGAGCTCGTCTATCGACTCATCGTAGTCAAGCGCCCTTATCTTCGTCTGGGAAGCCTCGGCTCCGACCTCCTTTTCGATGACAAAATGAGTGTCCGCCATGGCAGCGATCTGTGCCAGATGCGTGATGGCTATGACCTGATGATGTTTTGCGATATCCGCCATCTTCTCCGAAACCATCTGTGCTGTCCTTCCGCTGATCCCCGTATCTATCTCGTCAAAGATCAGTGTCTCTATCTCATCGCTCCCTGCGATCACTGACTTGATGGCAAGCATGATCCTGGAGAGCTCTCCTCCGCTCGCTATCTTCGCCAGATCCCTTACCGGTTCTCCCGGGTTAGTTGCGATCAAAAATTCCGTTTCGTCGTTCCCATATTCAGAAAAATGTTCCGTTTGACTTATTTCTATCTTAAAATCCACATATGCAAAGTTGAGATCGGACATCGCTTCCTTTATCTTTTCCGAAAGTCCTGCCGCAGCAGTGACCCTCAGTCCATGCAGGTTATCTGATTCCCTGCGAAGCTCCCCGGATATCCTTTCAAACTTTTCTTGTCTGTTCTTCTGATAAGTTTCATAATTCTCATAACGAACGAGCTTTTCGTCGACCTCATTCAGATGTGTCATTATCGACTCATAAGTATCTCCATACTTAGATTGAAGCCCGTGGATCACGTCAAGACGCTGCTCCAGCTCTCTCAGTCTGCCTTCATCAAAGCTGTAGTCCTGCATGAAGCCGGACAGCTCTCTGTTGAAGTCACCAAGCAGGCTTTCTATCTCCATGAGCTCATCGCCGAAATCGGATGATCTCCCATCAAGCTCTGCTGCCCTTTTCAGCTCGGGAAGAACTCTTGATATGTACTCCGCTGCCGGCTTTGAACCCTCCGAGTAGACCCCTGACAGTATATCGCCCACTGTTCCTGCATTTGCCGCAAGCCTGTATTCGTCGTCTATACTCTCCATCTCCTCGGGAGTAAGCTTTGCCGCCTCTATCTCACTTTTTTCATAGGACAGATAATCCAGCTGTCTGGCAAGCTCCTCGGAAGTCAGATCATCCTCATCCATCTCCTTTTTTATCGTAGAATACTCGCGATACAGCCCTGAAACGCGATCCAGCACATCCCTTAACTCATCACCGCCAAACCGGTCGACAAGCTCACGCTGTTTTGACGGCTTCAATAATGACTGATGCTCATTCTGTCCGTGGATATCAATACAAAAAGAAGCGACCTGCCGGATCAGACCGGCAGGTACACTTTCTCCATTGATCTTATTGACACTTCTACCGGCAGTGATCTTTCTCGAGATCACGACCTCACCATCGTCATCCACATCCACATCAAGAGCTCTTATGGCTTCCCTTGTCTTCTCATCCTTTACGACAAAAACCGCCTCAACCGTAGCAGAGTCACCGCGTCTTCCTATCATCTCCGGAGAGACCCTGCCGCCAAGAGCTATACCAAGCGAGCCTATAAGGATCGATTTGCCGGCTCCCGTCTCGCCGGTCATGATGTTCAAATGCTCACCAAAATCGACATCGGTCTCATCGATGATGGCAAAATTCTTTACATGCAGATTTACAAGCATCTTTACCTCTTTCTCTTTCCCACTTTCGGTATACGCCTTTCACCGTACACCGTTTGCAAAAACCGAATTATCATTTGATCTTCTTGACGGTGACCCTGCACCCCAGAGTCACTCCGTTCACCTTCGCATACACGACCGTCGTGCCCGGCAGTCTTCCCTTGACCAGACCGGTAGCATCCACGGAGGCTATGCTCGGATCCCTCGAGTACCACGTCACCCCGGTGTTGATCATAACTACCGAGAGCTGCTCCGAATCATACTGTCTGAGCGTAACGGCTTTTCTGTTCAGATCTACCACCGTCACATCCACATGACCCTCAACACCGTTGGCAGCTCTGGCATATATGGTAGCCTTGCCGACCCTGTGTGTTTTGATCTTTCCTCTCGAGGAAACAGTTGCCACTGCCTTGTTGTCCGACCAGAATTTGATCGAATCTGTGGCATTTGACGGATTCGGAACTATACCCGACTGGACCGCATCACCCTTGGCAACCGTCAGACTCGCGTTCGGTATGTCAAATCCGGTGATCGGTACCGGCTCCGACACAGTTACCCAACAGTATGTCTTTTTCTTTTTTGCGTCCTTCGAGGTTGCGGTTATCTTCACCATTCCGGGAGCCACAGCGATGACCTTGCCGCCGTCTACGGTAGCAATGGATCTGTCACCACTCTTCCATGTGACGCCCTTTACGGTAGCGTTGCTCGGCGTGACCTTCACGCTGAGTCGGGTGCTTTTTCCAACCAGGAGGTTCACCGAGGACTTATTCATCTTTATCTTGGTAACGAGCCGTCTTACGACAACCTTCATCTTACCTTTTGCCTTGGAGCCGTCCTGTGCGGTCGCAGTGATGGTAGCCTTACCTACCTTCTTTGCCTTGACCTTTCCGGCAGAGGTCACTGTGGCTACCTTTTTATTGGAGCTCTTCCACTTAAGTGTCTTATTACCCTTATATGCCCCGGTAACCTTTCTCGTGACCTTAAAGGTCTTCCCTACATTAACATATTTTGTCTTGGGTGTCAAAGTGACCACCGTAGTATACTGCGGATTGCGATATTTTACATTCAAAACATATGTGACCGAAACAGCGCTGTTATCATCACTGACACCGGTCAGCATGACCATACCCTTGGAAACACCGGTCACATCGACATCGGTCCCTTTTTCTTCAAGATTGACCGAAGCGGTTCCTCCCGCCTCATACGGCTCCCAATACCACTTAATAGTCTTGTTGGTCGCAGTAGCAGGAACGACCGTCGGCGATATGGTCAGGGTCTCACCGATATAGACAATAGCGGTTCTAAAGCTGGATTGTATCTCGGTAACACGATCTATGACAATGACGTCGATGGAGTTCGATCTGCCGGAGCTCGTGGTGACCATGATATATGTCGTACCCGCTGCAACAGCCGTGACTACACCCGTGTTTGCATTTACAGACGCTACCTTATCATTTCTCGAAGTGAAGGTAAGAGTATCCGTGGATGTCTCGGGTATCATCTTTACATAATCCATGAGATTCGCCGTCCCCCTAAGCACGTCACCTCTATACAGCGTGATCGCATCCTGAGTAAACGAAACCCCTGTCGAAGCCTGCGTGACGGTTACTGTAAACGAATAATACACATTGTCCTCAGTCCTGCACGATACGGTGACTTCTCCCACCTTACGCCCGACAACCTTCAACTGTCTTTTGTCACTGTCGTAGTCAACAAGCACTATACCGGCGAGATTGGTTTTCCATATGAGACTCGTCTCAGCCGTTGTCGGTTCAAATTTGAGCTCAACGGTCTTGGTCTCACTCACCTCAATATCCAGATGATCGTCCTTCAGGTTGGAAAAGGTGATGTTATCCGGTCCGCCGGTTATGATGACTGTGACCTGTTTCATGACGGTTTTCGGATTATACTTGGGACGCACCGTAAGCAGGATCGTCCCCGGTGTAACAAATCTCAGATATCCGGTATCATCTATGGTTGCAATAGATTTATTGGAGGTATTCCACTCCAGATCAGTTGATGTTGCATCATTGGGTGTATATGTGATCACATCCATCATGTTCTTCCCGGTCTGATAGAACGGGATCCTGTATGTCTCCTCTGTAAACTCGATATTATCGATCGGTACCAAAACCTCGACCGTCATTCGCTGAACCGTCATATTCAAGGTATTGGTTACAAGGATCGTTGTCCTTCCGCCCTTGACACCCGTTATCGTCGCCTGCTTTTTATTCGGCTCAACTTCTATGGTAACTATACCATCCACCGAGGTCTGCCACGTTAAGGGTGCTTCGGATATCTGATCACCATTCGGTATAACTGCCTTCAAAAGAAAGCTCTCATCAAGATTGATCTGTTTTAAATCAGCCGGATTGAGCGTAAAGGTCGTCATTGCCTTTTCAACCTTAACATAACAGGTCGCTCTTCTGTATATTCCGTTTCCGGCACTCATCTCTGCGGTAATAAGTACATCACTTGTGGTTTCCTTCAACGCTTTTGCTGTAGCATTTACACCGCTTCCATCAATACTGACAGAGCTCGGATCGGAACTTGTCCATGTTATCGGTCCACTGTAGTTACTCTGTATCGAAACATGAAAGCTGTGCTCCTGCCCCACCATCATGGTGAGTGACTCCGTACTCAGAGTTATCTTATCTGTGATCGTAAACCTGTATACATAATAGTCGGGTATAGTGTCCGTAGTCCCCTTCAGCGTCTGCACCTTTGCCTTGTCGTTAACCTTTATGACAACGGCAACCTTTCCCTCTCTAAGCGCAGTGATCGTATTATCCACTGTATTCAATGTAGCATACTGTGTGCCTGGTGCGCTGAAATCTTCCGGATTGATTTCCCCATTATCCAAAAAAAGCGTCGGTGTACTGAATAATTCCTTGTAGTTAGTTTCAGACAAATTGAATGCCTCAACCAGGTTGTAGATATCTCCAATACCGAGTATTTCATTTTTGTCCTCTATCGAACTGCTTATTGTAATAGAGACGGTGGAAGGTGTATACGGTCCATCACCGCTCTCTCCCTTTGCCGGAAACGAACTATACGACCCGGCGGCATAGAAATACATAAAGTATTGCCCCGCTGTTCCTGTAATCTGCATCGTGTTATCATAAACGCCATTGGGATAAGCTACCTGTATCAGTTCACCCTTAGGCGTATTCGTATCAGCAAGCTGATTACCATTAACATCCTCGATTCGCCAATAAACCTTATCGTTGAATGCCTGTATGGTTCCATCAAAATTGGCATCAGCATAAAGATACCCTCCCGACTCAATTGTGTGATATAACTGACTTGCATATGTACCGGAAACTCCGTTTTTTGACAACATCGGAACTACATATACATTCAATATACCACGCTCATTTTCATCCTGTCCCTGTGCCCATATGGTTGTGTGACCGGCGCCTGTCGCTGTCAGATACCCCCGCGTTGCTGAAAGGAAATCACATACTCCGGAATTATCACTTCCCCATGTGGCATCAGATGCTTCACCCACATTAAGCCCCATCTGATAGGACTGTCCGGTGTATAAAACAAGTGCGTTATTGTTATTTATTGTTTTCATCTTGGTCGGATCCGCAGTGGATATACCAAACTGGACCTTTACCGTCATCGTAGCCATCTTTAACTGCTGTCCGGTTTCTTGCTGTCCGGTTTCTCCGATCACGACTTCATATACATAAACCTGTACAGATGCTGTTCCTGCTTTTTTTGCAGTGACAATACCTGTTGTCTGCTGTGATCCCGCTGCGACCGAGATTATGTTTTGCTCCTCTGTATTATCAACGCTCCAAACCACCTTAAACTTACTTGTATCAGTGTAGACGATACCATCGGTCTTAAGATAAAGATTCATGGTTTTTGAATCAAGTGTTATCATCTCGGTTATTCTTGTGGACACACCTGTCTTGTAATCGGTCTCCAGCCAAACATTGGTTGTATCACTGTCATCTCCCTCCGCTGCCAAGGCTGCCCTCTCCGGCCATGTAAAGAAGACTATCCCGTTAAATGCACCCACAAACAAGATCAGAGCCATCAAAACACTGACCGCTCTTCTCCCGGATCTTTTTATTTTTGATCTGATACCATTCATATCACTCTTCATATCCGTAACCTCGCTTCCTGACACGACGATACAAAACGTCACTACATATATCGGACATTTCCATGATTTATATTACTCCGCACCTGTGTCACTTTCTCGTCCTTTTTATGACACCCCTTTGTCTGACTTCTCACGAAACACGTAAACCTTGCTGAATATAAAGTTTAACAGAATGACTATGATCTGTGTTATCAGCTTTCCGATAAAAAGTATGACACTTTCTCCCGGGAAAAGCATCACAGTCAACTGCACTCCTCCGATCTCGATAACCAGAGTGATAAGCCTGCCTGCGACGAACCTGGCAAGCTCTCCCATCACAGCCCTTACCCCGGTCACATTCGACCTGAACACCCATATACGGTTTGTCACATAGGCATACAGCATCGCGACTATGATCGAGATAAAGTTCCCTAAAAATGTCCCGATGGCAAAGCCCCCCACATACCAGCTCTCCCACTTAAGAACATACCAAAACAGGGCGCTTAGCAGCAGATTCAAAAGCGTCGTTGTCGCTCCGAAAAACAGATAGAGCAGCCCCTCTCTGTGCCTTTGATAAAAGGGCTCAAATATCCTCAGCCCCGGCAGGCTCATCAGCCTGTCAAATATATCACGCCTGTTCTCATTCATCGTCACTCTTCACTCCATATTCCCCGACCGGCATCCCGTGATCGATCAGCCAGTCTATGACCTTATCAGTGGACGATCCGTCCCTCACATCATGATACCACTTCACCGATTCGGCTGTCTGACTTAGCCCCAGCCTTACCTCGATCGGCTTTTTCGTGTCATCCTGACCGCTGCCTGATGATTTCCCGGCTTTTAGCTCACCGATCCCCAGTACGAACTCACACACATCATCAAAGCTGTCTATCTTGAAGCCGCCGAGTTCCTCGTACAGATCGTCGAAGCAGCATATACATTCCCTGAAAAATACCCCCCTGTCGCCAAGCGTCAGTCCTATCGGCTTCCTCGTCAGCAGATAGTCAAAATATACCGATGAATAATCCGTGATGAGAGCCTCAGAACTCTCCAACAGCTCATACAGGCTGACCTCGCATCTTCTTAGGAAATCATCATTTGCTATACGCACATTTTCAAGCTCTACCTGCGATACGTAGTAGAGATCCTGTGCGGGGTGCGGTCTGAAATAAAGCTTGATGCCCGCGTCTCCAAGCAGCTTGTCCAGCTTTTTGAGCTCGTCGGTATCGTGTATCTCCGGCATCCCAAAAGGCATCACCGGTTTATTTTTCTCCTTAAGCGCCTCCATGGCAAGCAGCTCCCAGCGTCCGTCATCAACTGACTTTTTATACGCCTTTTGCAGCCTGTCGCGATTGCCGACGTCATTTTTATGCTGCCTGTAGGTAGGCATCCATATAATGAAGCTTTCTCTCTCGTTCAAATGCCAGAAAAATCCGTGCTCGCTTTCCTTAAGAGCCATCTTCTCCTCGGAGCTAAGCTCTCTCCACGCCTTAGCGTCCATTGCCTTTTTTCTTTTTGCCTTAAGCCTCTGTGCTTCTCTGACAGCCTTAAGTCTTTTGTTTGCCCTTGAATCCTCTACCAGTACATCATTTCTCGGATAGCCTATGGGGAGCAGTATCTCAGACGGTATATGCGCATATCCGTTGTATATCTCACTCCAGTACAGTCCGCAGGTGACATATCCGTCACATTCACCTATCTCCCGATAATTGGTGTACTCCGGCAAAAGCTTGATCGGCATACCGTGTCCTAAGTGCAGACGGATCTGCCCCCTTCGCACCTTGTGTATGTATGAGTTGGAATCAATTATAAACCGACACCTTGATATGGCGACAAGCCTTTTCAGTACCGACATGATCCCCTTATTGCTTTTATAAACAACATGGACATTTGGCGGAAGCGATGAGATGAGAGACCCTGATCCGTCCGCAGCCTTCCCGTCAGTCCCGTCGGTAGCAGGCAGCTTCTGTGTATCGTGGACACACCAGTATATCCTGTGGTCGACATTGTACTTCCGCCTCAAAAGCTCCTCATACACCGCTCCGGAATTATCTGAAAAATCAGGGTGTGACTCAAACATCACATCATTTCTCATCGGAATTACCTTAAGCACCAGCCTTACCAGCGTCCTGAATATCCCTCCGAGCAGCTCCTTCTCATAGTCGTTAAACATGAAAAGCCAGCCTGCCGCAAAGAATATACATACAAAGCATAACCCCTGCAATAAAAATGAAAGCCAGCCTCCCCATGCCGTGATGTATGACCAAAACGGAAGCATATGCATCCCGAAGCCTATGAACCCGACCGGAACCATGACCGCCACCAGCTTTGCCACCTCGCGCCAGTATGCCGGTATGTCCAGACCTATTTTTTTGTAATAAAACCAGTTCATCGTGATGATCTGCCCGAGTATAGTCCCGAAGCCCGTCGCGCACGCCGCTCCTATGCCTCCAAAGTACATTGCAAGCGGGACGGAAAGCCCGACATTTATGACCGCTATTACAAAATACACGAGCGATCTGAACCTGTGACGGTTCAGGGCTCTGATCACGGAGATACCGATATTTTGAGAAAGAGGGATGATTGCGGGTATGATCACGACCAGAGCTATCACATAGGCATCGCTCACTCCGTGATCCCCCAAAACCATATCGCGGTGTCCGACCCAGATATCCAAAAACATCTGTCCAAGCACGATAAATCCGCTCATGAGACATCCCAAAAGCAAGAACTGTATCCTGCCTATCCTGACAAATATCTTTGATATCTCCTTCATATCACCGTCTGTGGCAAGCTTAGTTATCCTCGGCAAAAACACACCGCTGATCGAGGTTGAAAACTGCTCGAAATACGATGAAAACTGTACTCCTATAGTGTAAATAGAGACCATGACCGAGCTTTGCACTATACCCAGTATTATCTTGTCTGTATTGGCATAGAGCTGATCGATCACTATATTTAAAAATATAAAAAACGAGAATACAAATATCTCTTTGAAAAGCTTTTTATCCCAACCCCGTATCCTGAATTTGGGACGATATTTGATCTGCACATATATTCCCTGAATAAACTTAAGAACGAGAGATACCGATGTGGTTATGATCGCCATGACTATAGCGCCTCTTCCGCACAAAAGCGCTATGGTCATACCTCCGTAGGTCAGGATAAACGTGATTATATTTACCCCCTTGAGCACCACGAAGCCTTCATTCGCATTCAAAATTGCGGTGTATATGCCAAGCGGAAACGAGCCCACAAGATTTATCAAAAGGATCAAGAATATGATCTTTAGCTCCATAGCCTCCCACTCGGTAAGGCCTGTCGTCATCGTTCCCGAGAATATATCCTCTATGAAAAATGAAAGCACTACTCCTATCACGAGAGCAACCAGAGCTATCAGACTGTAGAGGATCAAAAACATACCATTGAGTCTTTGCTCCCCCTCCTTGTCTCCGAGCGCCTGATACCTCGCCACGTATCTTATCATGGTCTGGTTAAAGCCCATATCGAGTATCGTCATAAACGATATGATACCTACCGCCAGGGAGAAAACACCGTACTCTTCGGTGCCGAGGCAATACAGGGCAAAGGGCGTATAAAATAGACCGACACCAAAGGTCAGTGCCAGATATACATATGATAACAACGCCCCCGCTTTTCTCTGATTCATCCTACGTTTCCCTTCTGTCTGCACTCTGCATCCGCTGTCTTAAGCTTGTATTGGCTAAGATACCCCTCCCATATATCCGAAGCATCCCTTTTATGCACGCTTACATCCATATGCGATGTGATGTACCTTCCGAGCTCCCTCGAGTAGACCTCCGATCCCAACAGGTTCATATGTCCTTTATTATACATATGGATCGCCGGGTCAAAGCCGATCTCAGTCAATCCCGCATCATCATACGAGAGCACATCCACATCATACCTTGCGGCAATTTTTTTGACTCTGTTAAGCACTGCGTACTCGTTTTTCAACCATTTTGCAGGAAAAAGCGAATCGTTCATCCTTCTCGGCAGATCAGCGAGCAGCACCTTGGAGCCGTGCGACTTCGCAAGCTCTATAAACTCGCAAAGATCCTTCTCTATGCCTGCGGCAAGCTCGCAGTCTGTCCCGTCATCCGCCCACGGCAAAAACGAGACCTCGTTCCCGTCATTTACCTCAAAGTGGTGATCCTGTCCGAGCTTCCAGTCATCGGATATGTCGGGCTTCCTCTCCTTGTCCTCATCAGTCAGATCGCACCATCTCGAGTGATAGTACCTGAGCGGAAACCAATAATTTTTCCTGACCTCTTCACTCACATGATCGTTTATATAATCCATTTTTCCAAAGGAAAAATGCATCTTGTTCAGCACATCATAGGCGTAATCCTTCTCGCCAAAATACTTGTCGTTTATCCCCGCATAATAGGGCTCCAGCACAACAAGCTCAAAGTCGTGCTTCTTATAGAGCTCCTCAAGATACACCTTCGAAAGGGCTATCGTCTCTCCCGCATAGCAATAGTTATACGAATGAAGCCCTGCGCTCTCCCAGAGTATATTGGGATTGAACGCGTTGATGCCATGGCTCCCTCCGATCAGGCACACCTCCACCTCATCCATCTCCGGGTCGTCCCTGTAAAGAGTCTTCTCTATCTTGTCAGCCTTTGAGGTATAGGTTATGCACACCGTGGTAAGCCTGTCCGTGATCCACAGAGCGCACAGGACAAAGCTTATGATACCGGTCAGCAACAACAGGCGTTTTTTTATCTTATCCTTCATAGTTTCTCTCCCTTTTTACGGCGCGCCGGTCAGCCGGAGTTTCCGTCATACTAGAAGCCGCCGTATATAAAGTTTGACGCATCGTACGCCTGTCCGTATGCTCCCACCATGAGAAGCAGTGTGTAAAACACTATCCCGATGATCCATATACAGATCCCGTGCTCTCCCATCCACTCATAGAATCTGTATTCCATACGTTCCGAAACAATGCTAATTATAAAAAATACCAAAAGCCCGGCACCTACTACAAGCCACGTCTCACGGCGCATGCCGAATCCGTTCAGCAGATCGGCTGCAAACCCGTCGGAGCTCTCAAGCATCCGTCCGTACAGCCTGAACGTCTTGCACACATCCCCCGCATAAAACGGGACCCATGCAAGTGATACCAGTACAAAAACGATCAGCCTCGAGATCGTATGCCCTGTTATTTTTAAAAATGCACCGCACCTTTTTCCAAGCGCCTTTGCCAAGGGTCTCATATGGTTTTCTATCACCAGATAAAGCCCGTGCAGTGCTCCCCATATCCAAAAGCCTATGGCGCTTCCGTGCCACGCTCCGCTTAGTATAAAAATGATGAGCGTGTTCAGATCCCTTCTCCACGAAGAGCAGCGGCTTCCTCCGAGCGGTATATACAGATAATCCCTAAACCATGAGGAAAGTGATATATGCCATCTTCTCCAAAATTCCCTTATGCTTCCCGACAGGTACGGAGCGTGAAAGTTGTCCTCAAACCTTATCCCAAGGAGTCTTGCAAGTCCGATCGCTATCAGCGAGTACCCCGCAAAATCATGATAAATGACCAGCGAATAGATAAAGAACCCGACTATGACCGACAGCCCTCCGTGCTCACCTGCCATGATTCCGTCAACTACTGTTTTTAAGTTGTCGGCAAGCACCCATTTTTCAAAAACACCCAGGATGATCATGAAAAATGCCACCTTGATATCGTGCACGCTAACACTTATCCTGCCCCTGTACCTATCAAGCAGCTTACCCGCTCTCCCTATGGGACCTGCCGTTGTCTGCGGGAAAAAGCCCACATACAATGCAAATATCACAATGTTTTTCTCTGCCGCGATATCTCCGCGGTATACATCCACAAGATAGCCTATCACCATAAGTGAATAGTAGGACAGCCCAAGCGGTATGACAAAGGCTCTGCCCGTCACCAGATCACCGTATTTAAAAAATACGAGCAAAAAAACTATGGCACCTGCGCCAAGCCCCAAGGCAAGCCTTCTCTCGGAGGTGCTCTCCAGCATGGTACCGACGCCGTATCCGAGAAGCGTAACGCCTAAAAGCCATATGATCGTGGTCGGATCCCTGAGGGCAAATAAAACCCATCCGGCGAGTATCAGTACTATCCTGTAGATATACCCGCCCAAGCCAAAGCCTGTTTTTGACCTTACGGTATCGTTCATATTCTCAATCCGACTTTCCTGCTCTCTTCGCCCTGTATCTCTCTGTATTGTCGAGTATCTTCTTGCGTATCCTGAGATTGTCGGGCGTTACCTCCAATAGCTCATCCGTATCGATATAGTCGAGCGCCTGCTCCAGCGAGAGCTCTCTCGGCGGTGTCAGCCTCAACGCCTCATCCGCACCGGATGAGCGGGTGTTGGTGAGATTTTTCTTCTTGCAGACGTTGACCTCTATGTCGT
This sequence comes from Lachnospiraceae bacterium, assembly GCA_003453515.1. Classification (GTDB taxonomy): domain Bacteria; phylum Bacillota; class Clostridia; order Lachnospirales; family Lachnospiraceae; genus Eubacterium_F. The sequence goes on along the minus strand of DMLD01000006.1, from coordinate 8,866 downwards.
CAAACTTTGCGTGCTCACCGACTACCATTCCGCCGTACACCTTCTGCCCCGGTCCGACAAAAAGCGTTCCTCTTTCCTGCGCGTTGTAAAGCCCGTAGGTGATGGTCTCACCCGCCTCAAACGCGATCAGCGACCCGCGGCTCCTGTAGGGTATGTCACCCTTGTACGGACCGTATCCGACAAACTCCGTGTTGATCACTCCGTTTCCCTTGGTATCGGTCATAAACTCGCTTCTGTAGCCTATCAGTCCCCTTGACGGTATCAGGAATTCAAGCCTTGTAGTGACCGAGTCCAGCGGAAACATGTTCTGCAGCTCACCCTTTCTCTGGGAAAGCTTGTCGATGACAGTTCCCGAGCTTTCCTCCGGCACATCCACGATAGCCTTCTCCATGGGCTCCGATTTGACACCGTCTATATCCCTGTACAGGACCTCGGGCTTTGAGACAGCGAACTCGTAGCCCTCACGGCGCATGTTTTCGATAAGCACCGACAAATGCAGCTCGCCTCTTCCCGACACCTTGAACATCTCGGTCGTATCGGTATCCTCGACCCTCAGCGAAACATCAGTATTCAGCATCCTGTACAGCCTGTCACGCAGATGTCTCGAGGTCACATATTCTCCCTCTGTTCCGGCAAGCGGTGAATCGTTCACCAAAAAATTCATCGCGATAGTGGGCTCGGATATCTTTTGAAACGGTATGGGAGAGGGATCCTCCGGACTGCACAGGGTATCGCCTATATGTATGTCAGAGATACCGGATATGGCTACGACCTCTCCTATCCCTGCCTCACCTACCTCGACCCTGTCAAGTCCCTCAAATACATAAAGCTTGGATATCTTCACGGATTCGTGCTTGTCGGGATCATGATGATTGACTATCACTGCTTCCTGACCGACCCTTATGACTCCGTTGTCGACCTTGCCTATGCCTATACGACCCACATATTCATTGTAGTCGATCGTTGATATAAGCACCTGACATCCGGCATCGGGATCACCCGTCGGCGCGGGTATGTAATCTATGATCGCGTCGAAAAGCGGACGCATGTCGCCGTTGCCCTTTGCCGCGTCCTCCATGGTCTTGTAGGCAGAGCCCTCCTTTGCCGAGGCAAATATGAACGGACAATCAAGCTGTGCTTCATCGGCGTCCAGATCGATAAAAAGCTCCAGCACCTCGTCTACGACCTCCTCGGGTCTCGCTTCATCACGGTCTATCTTGTTTACGCATACCACAACGGGAAGCGAGAGCTCCAATGCCTTTTTCAGGACAAATTTGGTCTGGGGCATGGCTCCCTCGAAGGCGTCCACCACCAGCACGACGCCGTTCACCATCTTTAAAACACGTTCCACCTCGCCGCCGAAATCCGCGTGTCCCGGCGTATCTATGATATTTATCTTGGTTCCCTTGTATCTCACGGCGGTATTCTTGGAAAGGATGGTGATACCCCTCTCCCTCTCGATATCGTCGGAGTCCATCACTCGCTCCCTGACCTCCTCGTGCTCCGAAAACACGCCGCTCTGCTTCAAAAGCTCATCCACAAGTGTTGTCTTTCCATGATCCACGTGCGCGATGATCGCTATATTTCTTATATCATTTCTCTCCTGTTTCATCGTAAGCCTTCTCCGTTTCTAAGTTTATAGTCTCTTTCTTCATCCTCGGGTCTTATGGTATATGTCGGCACCATACCGGCAACTATATGCTTCATATTGTCCGTCTCACTGTACGCAGCCCTGTAGAGCTCATCAAGCTTGCTAAGGAATGCCTCACCGTCAAACTCGAGCGGTCTGCCGATATGTATCATCTCATGCTCTGTTTCCTTAAGCCCCTCCTCGTCCATGAGCATCTCCTCATAGAGCTTCTCGCCCGGACGAAGACCGGTATATACTATATCTATATCCACGCCCGGCTCAAAGCCCGACAGGCGTATCAGGTTTCTCGCCAGATCATCTATCCTTACCGGCTTGCCCATGTCGAGGACAAATATCTCGCCGCCCCTTGCTATGGCACCTGCCTCCAGCACCAGAGATACAGCCTCCGGTATCGTCATAAAGTACCTTATGACTCTTTTATCCGTGACGGTCACCGGCCCTCCCGCCTCTATCTGCTTTTTAAAAAGAGGGATCACGGAGCCGTTGCTGCCAAGAACATTGCCGAACCTCACAGCCACAAACTCGGTCTTCGAGGTAGTGTTTAGCTGCTGTATGATCATCTCACATATTCTTTTTGACGCTCCCATAATATTGGTTGGATTGACCGCCTTGTCAGTGGATATGAGCACGAACCTTTTTGCTCCGTACTTATCGGCTGCCAGAGCTGTCTTGTAGGTTCCAAAGACATTGTTCTTTATCGCCTCGTTCGGCGAATCCTCCATCAACGGTACGTGCTTGTGCGCCGCCGCGTGGTATACGATATCGGGATGATATTTTTTAAAAATATCATCCACTCTCGAGGTGTTTCTCACAGAGCCTATGAGTACCTCGAGTGCGAGCTCGGGATGGTGAGCCTTCAGCTCCTGCTGTATATCATAGGCGTTGTTTTCATATATGTCAAAAATGATCAGCATGGCGGGTGATCTCTCAGCGATCTGCCTGCACAGCTCGCTTCCTATCGAGCCTCCGCCTCCGGTGACAAGCACGACCTTGTCCTTGACATATCCGGTGACCGCGTCTATATCTATCTTCACCGGCTCTCTTCCGAGCAGATCCTCTATCTGCACGGGTCTGAGCTTCTCTACGGCAGCCTCTCCGTTTACAAACTGATACATACCGGGAAGTATCTTCAACTCCGCCGATGTCTCCTGACATATGGCAAGTATCTCGGACACCTCGTGCTTGGGAGCGGAGGGCATGGCTACTATGATCTCATTTATATCGTATTTTTTTGCTGTATCGACGATCGTATCTCTGCCGCCGATGACCCTTACACCGTGAATATATGTGCCTTGCTTTGCCTTGTCATCATCTATGACGCCACAGATATTGGCATCGAGCCTGTCCGAGTTGACAAGCTCCGATATGATCATGTTGCACGCCTCTCCCGCACCGATGATGAGCGTATTTCTCATCCCGGCGCCATGCGTCCTTGTCCTGTATAAAAGCCTTATCACCCTGTACGAAAACCTGATCGCGATAGTGAGCAAAAACAAAAGTATCGTATAGAAAACAAAGTATGACCTCGGAAGCTTGTGATACGTCCCGAACACCGTCAAAAAATGAAGCACGCCCGAGACACCGCAGGCAAACATCACATTTAAAAACTCATTGATACCCGCGTATCTCCAAAGGCTGTGATAAAGCCTGAACAGTGCAAATACAACAAGCGTTATTATGGTGTTGATGATCGCCATATCAAAAAGTGTCTCAAGATACCCCGACGGATAGTCTTCGGTGATACCCGCGATCTTCACTCTGTCAAGCCTCAGATCATATCTCATCATAAGTGCCAAAAATGAGCACATATTGATGCAGATAACATCCCAAATAACAAGGAGTATCCTAAAAATCAGACTTGCTCTTCCCGTCTCTATATATCTGTTCCAGCGTCCCATATACCTCTCACTTTCTCACTGTTAAGGCTATCCGTCAGCCATGAACGGTGACGATCATCCTGTACAGTCCTACATTTATCTTAAGCATTATCGTTGCTAGCTTTCTTGTTTTTCTGAAATATCTGTCCCTCAAAATAAAGCCCGTATTTTTTCTGATAAAGCCTACAAGCCTTTTCTCGATAGCCTTGTGCTCCCGTCTGTTCGGAGAGATCAAGAGCCTGTCAAGCACAAAAAAATGAGCCCAGCAAAGTCTCATGACCGCTATATCAGCAAGCTTTGGATAATACTCTGTTATCAGTGAATAATTCTTCTGATATGCCTGTATGACAGAGAGATCGCTCGGTCGAAAATCCCTCGTTGTTATACTGTTGCTTCTGTGCACATAATAATACTTTTGCGATGTGTCGAGAACTGTTTTTTTGCACTTCATCAAAAGCTCTACGATGACCGAGGCATCCTCGCCCGAATCCTTGCCGACAGGATATCTGGTATCGTCAAAAAGCTCCCTTTTGTAAAGCTTGTTGACGGGAGTGACTGACGTAAGCTCTGCCTCCATCACCGTCTTTATTGCTTCCTCGGCGTCCATCACCTTATATATATTTTTATCCTTTTTATTTGTAACCTTGCCGTCATACACATCGGCAAGCCCGCACATGGACATATCGGCGTCCTCGCGGATCATATTGTTATATAACAGCTCGTACATGTCGGGCTCTATCACATCATCACTGTCGATGAAGCCAAGATAGCTCCCGCACGCTCTGTCTATACCGTAATTTCTCGCGGCAGATGACCCTGAATTCTCCGTGTGATAAACCTTTACCCTCTCATCCCTCAGCGCGTATCCATCGCATATTTCACCGCTTTTGTCACAGGACCCGTCATCCACAAGTATCAGCTCAAAATCGGCAAGGGTCTGGGCTAGTACGGAGTCTATACAGGCAGTCAGGTATTTTTCCGAATTATATACCGGTATTATTATGGATATCGTTACCATGTGTATCACCTATATCTTTTCTGACATTTTGCTCCATTATCCCAAAGCCGATCCATGCGAGCATCGCCTCAAAGCACGGTGTGATAAATATACCGACATTGAAGACACAGTATACACCGTGGATCAGCACCCAAAACAGACCAAGATAAAAGCTCAGATCGATGGGCTCCATAGCCCTGCACCGCTTGATCGAAAGCAGGAGCATCCTCAATAAAAATACAATAAGCAGCAAAAGCCCGACTACCCCTGTCTGCACAAGCATCTGGACAAACATGGAATGCGGATTGTAGCCCTTTTCGGAAATATAGCTGTCGGGATTCTTCTCAGCCGAATAGATCAGAGCCCCTCTTGATGAGAAGCCGTACACCGGCCGATCCCTTACAAGTCCGAGATAATCAAGCCATATATCAAATCTCGAATTTGATATATTCTCGACGCTTACATCGTCACGCTCGAGCTCGGTTTCCGTATCGCGCTCCGGACTGAACGCCGATCCGACAGTTTGCAGACCGAAGACCAGTGCAAAGTATAGGGCAAGCATCAAACCGACCACTATCAACGGTCTGAGGATATACGCCCTCACGACATCTTTATCCGTCGGTGCGACCCTGTTAAAAAGCCCTGCGACCCTGCCGCCCTCCGATGTCAGACCGAGCTTTCTCATGCGATAGGCTCTGAGCCAGACCACAACTACGGTAGTAAGTATAAGCGCAGTGTACGAGGATCTCGAACCGGAGAGGATGATGTAGAGCGCGTAGATCACCATGCTTGTATAGCAGTATATCCTGATTGCCTTGCTGATCCCTGCTTTGTTTTCCCTGTTATAAAACCTGTAGCAAAGGTATATAAGTCCTCCCATAAGCAAGAGAGAGATCATGGCAGCATAATTCGGATCGGAAAAGCAGCCAAAGAGTCTTCCCTCCATGATACCCTGACGTGACCTTCTAATAAATCCGCCGAATTTATAGTATCCCCTGTAATTGGCAAGATACATGACAAGCGATATCACACAGCCAATGTTCCACACAAGGCTTCCCCACAGGATCACTCTCTTTAGGATAAAGCCGAGCTCATTTTTATCAAACTCCCGTCCGATAAGGTAAAAGCACACCACCGTAACACTGATGGTGATAACGCCGGACAGGTTCTCTCTAAAGCCCAGATCCCTGTTCATAAATGCGGAAAAAAACATCCACAAAAGCAGCGCAGCCAAAAGAACGATGTCCGTCCTTACCGCCTTAAAAATACTTCCTTTTTTACGCCCGTTCACAAGCATATAAACGATCATGCCAAGCCCCGTCAGCCCGCAGCCTATGATCATGAAGCCGTAAAAATAGATAAACCCGAAGCTGTCCTGTATCATGTCAAAAGCCGTAGTAAAAATATCGATCCTTAGCCCCAAAGTATAGATTGTTACAAACACCAGCACCGCCGTGCATATATACACGATCGGTCGTGCGCCGGCTTCACCGCCTGCAGCGGCAGTATCTTTTTTCATATCCTGTTCCACCCTGTTGTTCATTAGTTACCTCACTTATTTGAATTTTTACACACAGCCAACCGCAGAATCTGTTGTTTCCTCTTTGATAAGCCATACTTATCCAAGTGCGGCGGCAGGAGTTTTCTTCCGAGAAAGTCCGCTTAGGACTTCTCGAGGAAGAAAAGCTCCGACCGCGTCCGCACGGCAATTATATGGCTCACTACAAATCATGTATAACCGATTTGTAATCAATATACGGCCGCTCCAGATCAAGCAGAAGGCAATCATGATGCGCGACCCTCTCATTCTCCGGCGGCAGCTCCATATAATCACCGAACGCCGTATTCAGATACTCCTTGGCTCCGATCGGTATCGGAAGCATCCTGTCCTCAAAGGGAACCTCCTTATATGTATGGAACCACACCTTGTCATACTTCATCTTCATGTAGTACGGTCCCGAGCAAAGCTCCGTTATATAGTCACACTTTCTTATCCTGTATTTGGTCATCTTCTTTTTGGCAAGACTCCAAATGCGGTATCTGAGCCTGTATGAGCGGATCAGTCCCAGCAGTATGGTCGATCCCCACTTCATGATACCGCCATGTTTTGTCGGAACTGTCCCCGCACAAAACAGAGAATAGATATATGCCCACATGACCTGCCTTTTTCTCTGACCCTTGTCGGATGGATAGCCGTCCAACGGAAGTATGTCAAGCGCCACGCCGTGAACTATACCCAGATCCTTCTGATAGGGCTTGACCATGGTCGTCCTTTTGTTCCTGAGCGTGGCAAACAGATTTCTGTCGGTCATCTCATCAGTCTGCGTCGAGAGCACGTAGTCGCGTCCCGGCTTATAGTCAGGCCACAGCTTTATGAACCTTTCATAATGACTTCTCGGCATGAAGAAATCCAAATCATCATCCCACGGTATGAACCCGCCGTGACGGAGCGCTCCTATACAACCGCCGCCGCACATATATGCGATAAGCCCGTTTTCCTTACAAAAATCCCAAAACACGCTTGCCATCTCAAGTGATATCCTTTGTATGCCCGCAAGCTCCTTGTCCGTATACACATGAAGCTTTGGCTTAGTGTCACTCTTTTTCATTCTATCCTCTTTTCTTTGGATGTCTGTTGCGACCAAACGGGATCGAGCACAGCCCCAGTATGCTCCCCGCGCCGTAGACAACGTGCAGCATGAAAAATATCACCGGCAGTGCTACAGCAGTGATACTCACCTTCTTATTCTCCCTTTGCATACCGAAAACAGCAAACAAAGCCATAAGCACGCTCACCGATCCGTATAGCCCCGCAAGAAGCCTCATCAGCCACGGATGACCGAGTACGGCAAGCACACTGACTCCCGCTATCGTGAGCACGAATGCGCACGGGACCAAATGATATATCGATATGCACCCCGGTACAATACCGAGTGTCCTGCCGACCCAATAGCCGTTTCCCGCCTTTTGCTTCAGCATCTTCCTGAGAGTCGGACGGATGTACTGCTCGGAATATATATACGGAGATTTGTATATTTTATAGCCGTTCTTTCTTAGCCTGTAATAAAACTCGTTGTCCTCCGTTCGCCCGAGATCCTCCCTGAAGCCTCCGCATTTTTCAAGGACCTCTCTTCTCAGTGCCACATGAAAAATACTGTCAACATATTCTCCCTCTCCGCCTGTCCTTCTCGCCCGTGATATGCTTGATCCAAACATCGAATCCTCAGCCATCAGAAGCGTTTTGCTCCACCCATCGGTGGTCTCGCAGGCGGTCGGTCTGACTCCTCCCGCCGCATACTCCGGACTTATCATATCGGACGCAGCTGTCTCCCTTGTCTCATCGACAGGTCCCTTGTACCCCTCCAAAGCCCTGACACACTCCAAAATGAAGTCCTCAGGTATCCTTGCATGCGCATCCACTCTCACAAGGGCATCAGTGTTAAAGGCGGATATCGCCACATTGCACCCGCAGGCAAGCCGCTTCTTCGGATTGTCGCATATAACAACATTCTTAAAATCACTCTCTGAAGCAAACTGCTCCATGATGCTTTTGGTCGAGTCCGTAGACGCACTGTCAACGAACACGATCTCGATGAGCTCATGCGGATAGTTTTGCTTTTTCACATCCGACAAAAGCTTTGGCAGATATTTTTCTTCGTTATATGCCACCACGGCAAGCGTTATCTCCAGCAATTTATAAACTCCTTAATCACTCACTACACTTATAACGGTTTTTATACACAGCTTTATATCTCTCAAAAAAGAGTAGTTTTCAACATAATCGAGATTGTACTTCATCTTCTCGGGCAATATCTCGTCAATGTACACCCTGTCCGCTTCCTCACCGGCAACCCCCTTAAGCCTCGTCGCCTCATCCTTGTATCTGATGCTCGCCTCTGCCGTGACCCCCGCCGGCATAAGCAGGGTCGCATACATCTCGGGCTTGTACTCCCGCACATACTTTGTCACCTCCGGCCTTGTTCCGACAAGTGACATATCGCCCTTTATTATATTGACAAGCTGCGGCAGCTCATCCAGCCTGTATTTCCTCAAAAATCCTCCGATCCTTGTGACTCTTGCATCCTCATCGGTCGTGACAAGACTGCCCATGCTCTCGGCATCCTTGACCATGGTGCGAAATTTGTATATCTTAAAAACCCTTCCGTATGTGGTCACTCTCTCCTGCGTGAACAAAAAGCCCCCCTTGCTCTCACATGAGATAAGTATTGATATCACTATCAGAACAGGAAAAAGCAGCATCAGTAAAAATACCGACACTCCCACATCGAACATCCTTTTTAGGCAAAGCTGCTTTTCCTTTTTTTTAAGCTTGTCATAATA
>DMLD01000116.1 GCA_003453515.1 Lachnospiraceae bacterium | reverse complement strand
AGGTTCTCTCGGAGACAAGGACGCCAATTTCCAAACATCTGTATGTCCCATTATGGGAGGGAATGAAGCTGATATGTATTTCACAGCCAACACACCTGAAAGCGCTTTGTATGTATCCTACGGAGGCAATGAACCAATTAAATTATTCACCCCGGATAAAAGTGACAGGCAGTATTGCCTCTCAAGGGTAGTTGCAGGTCCTGACGGTACGCTGTACTACTCCAATGACAGTGGGACCCTGTTTGCTATAGGAGATAAATCCGATATACCCGGCGGAGCGCCCTCCGGCACACCGAGTGTATCCTCCGGAGAAGAACCGGGCAGTACGACCGGCTCAGATGTAACGGTCAAAAAACCATCCAAAGTCAAATACAAAAAATCAAATAAAAAAATAACCGTTTCATGGAAGCAAAACTCCTCCGCAAAAACGGTCATATACATAAAACAAAAGAATAAAAAGTGGAAAAGGCTTGTAACTACAAGCAAGAAAAAATACAGTTTTAAAACAAAAAAATATGCCGGCAAGACCATATATCTTCGCCTCAGATCAGTACTTAAGGAAAACGGAAAGTCAACCTACTCAGCTTATACCAAGGTTAAAAAATTCGTCCTGAATTAAACGCTGATATTAGGCAGTACACTGTCTACACAAACAACCCTTTACTGAAATATCTGTCTCCCCTGTCGGGCAATATGATAACTATATTTCCGGTCGCGCCCTTTTCTGCAATTCGCCTTGCTGCCATATAGGCTGCTCCCGATGATGAACCCGCTATGATACCCTCAGTAGATGCGAGCAGCCTTGCGCCTTGATACGCCTCCTTATCAGTGACCTTTACGACCTCATCCACGAGCTCTATATCCATGGTATCAGCTATAAAATCATTACCTATACCTTCTATATCATAGTCACCGTGCTCACCGCCGCCTATGGTCGACCCCACCGGGTCTGCAAGCACACCCCGTATGCTCGGATCCTGCTCCTTGAGATATCTCATCACACCGGTAAAGGTTCCTCCGCTGCCCGCGCCTGCGACCAGATAATCTATCCTGCCATCCATGTCCCGGTAGATCTCGGGACCCGTCGTCTCGTAGTGAGCCAACGGATTTGACATGTTCCGAAACTGCCCGAGAGTGACCGCTCCTGCTATCTCCCCGCGCAGCTCCTCCGCCTTTCTCTCGGCGCCAAGCATCCCCTCTTCTCTTGGCGTGTTGATTATCTCTGCGCCAAGCGCCCTCATAAGCGTCTGCTTCTCCTGTGAGAACTTCGTGGGAACCACAAACAAAACCCTGTATCCGAGATTAAGCGCCGCAAATGCGATCCCGAGTCCCGTATTACCCGCAGTCGCCTCTATGATCGTTCCGCCCTTTCTCAACTGCCCCTTCTCCTCGGCGTCCCTGATCATATATTGTCCTATACGATCCTTTACCGAGCCCGATGGATTGTACATCTCCAGCTTTGCGAATATTTTTGCATTATACGGCACCCCTGCATGTGCCAGCTCCACCATAGGCGTATTGCCTACAAGCTCCTGCATCGATTTATACAGACTCATACTCTCCTCCAAGTATAGTTGCGGCGATTCCAACTGACACCGCCATGGTTTCAGATCCTTGCCCCGTCTATTGCCTGATCGAGATCCCATATCAGATCCTCATAGTTCTCGATCCCTACAGATAACCTGATCAGACCGTCCGTGATACCGACCTTCCTTCTTATGCCCTCCGGTATCGACGCATGTGTCATACTCGAAGGATGACAGACCAGACTCTCCACTCCGCCGAGGCTCTCCGCAAGAGCTATTATCTTAAGCTTTGAGAAAAATGTCCTGATATCGTAGTTTTCCTTCAACTCAAAGGAGATCATCGCGCCACCGTTTTTTGCCTGACGCATCTGCACCTCATATCCATCTGATCCCTCGATACCGGGATACCAGACTCTGCTTACAGCATCATTTTTTTGCAGATAGTCCACGATCCTGACAGTGTTTTGCACATGCCTGTCCATGCGAACTCCCAGAGTTTTTATACCCCTTATCAGCAAAAACGAATCAAACGGTCCTGCCACTCCTCCGGTCGAATTCTGTATAAACCCGATCCTCTCCGCCAGTCCTTCATCTTTTACCACTGCAAGCCCTGCAACTACATCGCTGTGCCCTCCGAGGTACTTTGTAGCGGAGTGCACGACGATATCTGCTCCCAGCTCGAGCGGTCTTTGGAGATACGGAGTCATAAACGTGTTGTCAACTATCAGAAGTATACCATGTCTTTTGGTCAACTCTGCTACCGCCTGTATATCCGTCACACTCAGTAGAGGATTGGCAGGGCTCTCTATCAGAACCGCTTTTACCTCATCTGTGATCGCAGCCTCAAGCGCGCTGATATCAGATGTGTCGACCATCTCATAGGTTATTCCGAAGCTGTCAAATACCTTGTCAAGTACTCTGTAGGTACCGCCGTATACATTGTTTGATATGATTATTTTATCCGATGCCTTCAGCAGGCTTAGCACGGCAGTGATCGCAGCCATACCCGAGCCAAACGCGAACCCGTATGAGCCGCCCTCCAGCTCGGCGATGAGCGTCTCCAAAGCTGCTCTGGTTGGGTTGCCTGTCCTGGAGTACTCCCAGCCGGTGTGTCGACCAAGCTCGATCTGCTCATACGTAGACGTCTGGTATATGGGAACATTGACCGTGCCCGTCCTGTCTTCCGTATACGATCCGCCGTGGATAAATGCGGATTCAATATGCTTATATGCGGTCATATCAGACCTCCTGATAAATGTTCTCGGTAAACTGTGTCGGATCTCCCTCAAGGTATCCGATCTTTTTCAATTCCTCTGCAAAATACTTTATATCGCCCTTTACATCGTGACTGCCTGCCGTCTCGGCAGTCTCATATTCATAATCCTTGAGAAGCTTGGCAGCAAGCTCCTTATCCTCGACCTGAGAATACTGTCCCTTGATGATGAGATCAAGTGCCTCCTCAGGATTCTCATTGATCCACTTCTGAGCCTTGAGCACAGCATTGTAGAGTGCTTTTATCTCCTCCGGATTCTCCTTTACCACTTTGCTCGATGCGTAGTAGAAGCAGCAGTATTTCCCTGCAAACGGCGCATCCTTTGATATATCCACAAGCACCTTTGCCTTACCCGATGCCTCAGCTATATCTCCGAGTGGATCCCAGACCGCAGCCACATCTATCTCTCCGTTGTAGAGCGCCTGAAGCTCTTGGTAACAGCGTTGCGTCCTGCAAGCTCCTCGTATCGTTCCTTCTCAGCTCCCGTTGTTTCCTCAAGTTCCAAAAGTTTGATTCTTGCCATGATAATCGTCCTCCTTGTGGTATTTCCTAGTTTTCATACTACTTTAGTGGGTTTTATGGGATATATGAATTATAAGCCAATAATGTGATGTTGTCAAGAGTTTTTTTACACACCTTCAAGAAAAATAAAAACAAGCAGCAGGACGATGCCCACTGCTTGTCTGTTTTCATATTATAGAAACGCTTAAATCAGAGCTTTATCGGTAATACTTAGGGAAACGCTGAATATATCAGCGTTTTCTCAAACATTCCCCTCATAGACATACTTCAGATGCTTCCTTGCTATATCAGCAAGTTCATATACTCTTGCCACATCGGTCGGAGCCCTGTCAGAGTAT
>DMLD01000045.1 GCA_003453515.1 Lachnospiraceae bacterium | reverse complement strand
CTCTTATAATCTCTCGGTTATATGCCTGTTTACATGGCAGCATATATTCACTGCTACCGGAAGTCCGGCTATGTGTGTCGGATAGGTCTCTATATTTACCCCGAGTGCAGTGACCGCACCGCCCAGTCCGCCGGGACCTATTCCAAGGGCATTTATACTGTCGAGCATCTCCGCTTCCAGATTCCGTACCCACGCGATATCCGACCTGACATCAAGGCTTCTTGTCAGAGCCTTCTTCGCAAGGTATGCGCATTTTTCAAAGGTACCTCCGATACCGACACCTATCACCATAGGCGGGCACGCATTGGGTCCCGCTGCCGACACTGCATCGAGTATGGTCTTTTTGACACCCTCTATACCGTCTGCGGGCTTCAGCATTTTTAATACAGACATATTCTCGCTTCCGAACCCCTTGGGTGCGAGAGTTATCTCAACGGCATCGCCCGGCACTATCTCATAGTGTATCACGGCGGGCGTATTGTCATTTGTATTTATACGCTCGATGGGATCGTTTACGACGGATTTTCTCAGATAGCCCTCGGTATAGCCCCTTCTCACGCCCTCGTTGACAGCGTCTTCGATCGAGCCGTTTGTTATATGCACATCCTGTCCGATCCTTAAAAATACCACCGCCATCCCCGTGTCCTGACAGATAGGTATACTCTCTGCCTTGGCTATCTCGAGATTTTTTTCGAGCTGGGAAAGTATCTGCTTGCCCGTTGCAGATTTCTCCTTTTTACTTCCGTTTTGCAGTGCCCGTTTCACATCATCCGACAGGTTTACATTTATCTCCTGACACATACGGCAGATGGTCTTAGTTATCTTATCTGCTTCTATCGTTCTCATGATCACTCCTCCGGCTTCCTGTCCGCCGGCGCGCCGCTCTCGGGAAGATCCTCTTCGATGATCTCCTCTCTGACCTTTGCGATAGAGGCTATCTTCACATCGGAGTCGCGGTCAATATCCATAAGCTTCACGCCCGAGGTGATACGCCCGAGGACTCTCACATCCATGACGTTCATACGGATGATGACACCCTCGTTGGTGATAAGCATTATCTCTCTGTCCTTGCCTACGCACTTGGCTCCGACTATGTCTCCGGTCTTCTCAGTTATCTTGTAGCACTTGACACCCTTTCCTCCGCGGTGCTGCGTTGAGAAATCATCCACCCAGGTGCTCTTGCCCATACCGTATTCCGTTGCAAACAGTATCGCCTTACCCTGGGAATCAAGCTGCATCGCAACTACCTCGTCGTCCTTGCCAAGCGTGATACCTCTCACACCTATGGAAGCACGACCTACCGTGCGTGCCTCCATCTCCGGGAAGCGTATGCACATTCCCTTTTTCGTAACAAGGATTATGTCCTCTGTATTGTCCGTGAGCTTGACCTCTATCAGCTCATCGCCCTCTCTGAGATTGATGGCGATGAGGCCTGACTTGCGGATATTTTTATAATCCTCAAGCTTTGTCTTCTTGACGGTTCCGTTGCGTGTTGCCATGAACAGATACTTCTCCGTATCAAATGCGTGCATGGCTATCATCGCTGTTATCTTCTCACCGGGCTCGAGCATGAGCACATTTACTATGGCCGTTCCTCTCGCGGTACGACCTGCTTCGGGTATCTCATAAGCCTTGATACGGAAGCACCTTCCGGTATTGGTGAAAAACATCACGAAGTGGTGCGTTGTTGCCATCAGAAGGTCTTCGATGTAGTCGTCCTCTATCGTCTGCATACCCTTGATTCCCTTGCCGCCACGGTGCTGTGAGCGGAAGTTATCGGGCGTCATCCTCTTGATATATCCCTTGTGGGTCATAGCAAGTACGCAGTTCTCTACCGGTATCAGATCCTCTATCGAGATATCATCCGCATCGAATCCTATGCTTGTTTTTCTGTCATCTCCGTATTTGTCCCTGATCTCCGTGATCTCTGTTTTTATGACTCCGAGAAGTAACTTGCGGTCCGCAAGTATGGCCTTGTACTCGGCTATCTTTCTTTCAAGCTCGGCAAACTCGGCTTCGAGCTTTTCTCTCTCCAAGCCGGTGAGTGCTCTAAGGCGCATCTCCACGATCGCGTTGGACTGGATCTCATCGAGCCCGAATCTCTCCTCGAGCTTTTCCCTTGCCTCTGCTGTCGAGTTTGATCCGCGGATGATCCTTATGACCTCATCTATGTTGTCAAGCGCGATAAGCAGACCCTTTACTATGTGCGCGCGATCCTCCGCTTTTTTCAGATCATATCTGGTTCTTCTTGTCACCACCTCTTCCTGATGGTGTACATAATACGTAAGTATCTGCTGTAGGTTTAATACCTTTGGCTCGAGCACGCCGTCCTTGTTCGGTACGACTGCGAGCATGTTGGCTCCGAACGTATCCTGCATCTGTGTATGCTTGTAGAGCTGGTTCAATACCACGTTGGCATTGGCGTCCTTGCGCAGCTCTATGACGATCCTCATTCCCTCTCGGTTTGACTCGTCACGAAGCTCCGTGATGCCGTCTACCTTTTTGTCCTTGTGCAGCTCCGCTATTTTTTCTATCAGTCTTGCCTTGTTCACCATATACGGAAGCTCGGTCACGATGATCCTTGATTTACCGTTGTCCATATCCTCGATCTCGGTTACGGCTCTCACTCTGATCTTGCCGCGACCGGTGCGGTATGCTTCCTCGATACCGCGGCGACCGAGTATAGTCGCTCCGGTAGGGAAATCCGGTCCCTGGATGATCTGCATCAGCTCGTCGATGGAGGTCTCTCTGTCCTCCTCCACACGGTTGTCGATCATCCTTACAACACCGTCTATGACCTCGGTAAGGTTATGGGGCGGAATATTGGTCGCCATACCGACCGCAATACCGGAGGTCCCGTTTACCAAGAGATTGGGAAATCTTGATGGAAGTACCGTGGGCTCCTTCTCCGTCTCATCGAAGTTCGGGATGAAATCAACGGTATCCTTGTTGATATCAGCCAGCATCTCCA
>DMLD01000091.1 GCA_003453515.1 Lachnospiraceae bacterium | reverse complement strand
TTTGAGGTAAGTGCCGATGCGCTCCCCGCATACAAGGCAGTGGTCGTTATCATACTCGTTGTGATGAGTGCTCCTGCTGTCAGGGATGCAATGAAAAGATTTAAGAAAAAAAGAGTCGCTGTAAAGGAGGTGGGCTGATATGGAAACAACCAAGAATTCCACTTCTTTTATCGACAGACTGCGCAGTATGAACGAATCCAATATGCTTCTCCTTATAACGATGGTGATATTTATCCTCATGTACGTGGGAGCCATCATCTTTCAGGGCGGAGGCTTTTTGTCGGCGCAGACATTTTTCAACATACTTAATGACAATGCCGCATTGATCATAGGAAGTCTCGGTATGTCGATCGTCATGATAACGGGCGGTATCGACATCTCCATCGGTGGAGTGGCTGCCTTAGTGTCGATGTGCTGTGCGGTTTACCTTGACAAGGCGGGTGGAAATGTAGTAGTATCACTGTTGATAGCTATAGGTATTGGATTGCTGTTCGGACTTGTTCAGGGATATCTTGTGGCATATCTGGACATACAGCCCTTCATCGTATCACTTGCGGGGATGTTCTTTGCAAGAGGTATGACGACCATAGTTAACAGCGAACCGTTCAATGTTGCCAATGAGGGTCTGGTAAGCCTCAAGGATACACATGTTGTCGTACCCTTCCTTGGCAGGACCAACAGACGTGGGGTGTATATAGACGCCTACGTGGAGGTCGGTGTGATCGTGGCAGTGGTTTTGGTCATCCTTATGTTCGCACTGCTCCGCTGGTCGAAGCTCGGACGCAACTTTTATGCGGTTGGCGGTAACGCAAATTCAGCGCTGATGCTCGGTATCAACGTAAAAAGAACGAGATTTTTGTCACATATCTTCTGCTCGGTTTTGGCAGGTATCGGAGGCTTTGTCTACTTCGTTCATGTAGGCTCGGGGTCGCCGTCACATGCGATGGGTATGGAGATGGATGCGATCGCCTGCTCGATCATAGGCGGAACGATGCTGACCGGTGGTGTCGGAAACATCATAGGAACCTTCTTCGGAGTGCTCTCCCTTGGCACCATCAAGAATATCGTTGCCTCGGCGGGACTCGGTGAGGCATGGTGGACTGGTATCACGACCGCGGCTATGTTGTGTCTGTTCCTGATCATCCAGTCGGTTGTCATGGCATTTAAGGGCAGAAGCGCAAAAGCAAGCTGATGAGGTGATTCGGTATGTCCGAAAAACACATGGCGAATAGCTGTGCGCGCATAAAAATAAGCTTTGTAAAAAGAATAACGGTAATGATTCTGCTTGTAAGCATGATCTTTGGTGGCTGCACCCCTGCTTCCTCCGACAAGGAGGGGGCAGGGGATGTTGTCGTTTCAAATGACACTGTTAAGGTAGGGTTTTCACAGCTCGGAGCAGAGTCGGACTGGCGCAGAGCCAACACTGATTCCATACTTGGGGAGCTGACCAAGGAGGCGGGATACACGCTGTACTATGAGGATGCCCAGCAAAAGCAGGCGAATCAGGCTATGGCAATACGCAGGTTTATACAGCAGGGCATGGATTATATAGTCGTGGCTCCGGTGACTGAGGTCGGCTGGGACAATGTCCTTTTGGAAGCTAAGCAGGCAGGGATACCTGTAATACTGATAGACCGCATGGTCGATGTGAAGGATATGAGCCTGTATTCGTGCTGGATCGGATCGGACTTCAGACTTGAAGCCGATAAGCTTTGCTCGTGGATGCAGCAGCTTTTTGAAAAAAAATCGCTGGAACCGGAGGAAATCCACATAGCGCATCTGCAGGGAACCGAAGGCGCGTCCGCACAGATAGGACGTACCGGCGGGATAGATGCCGCCATCAGGAGAAACGGCTGGGATCTGGTTGCCAGAGAGGGCGGAGATTTCACACAGGTAAAGGGACGCGAGGTGACGGAGCGCATGCTCAGGACGTATCCCGATATCAATGTCATTTATTCGGAGAATGACAATATGGCTCTCGGCGCGCTTGAAGCCATAGAGGAAGCGGGGAGAAGACCCGGAAGCGATATCGCAAACGGTGAGATCATGGTCGTGTCCTTTGACGGCGTCAGCGAGGAGGCTATGAAGAAGCTGAGCAGCGGCGAGATATCCTGTATAGCGGAGTGCTACCCCATGCACGGTCCCTATGTAAAGAGTGCGATAGAGATGTTTGAAACGGGAAGTCTGCCCGGTAAAAAATCGTATGTCACGGAGGGAATATACAGTGCCGAAACATCGATAACACAGGTGTATGTGGGATCAAAGGACTATCCCGTGACCATAATGAGAAAGCAGTGACAGTATACATAATTCTAATGAAAGAGCCCCTTGCACACGCAAGGGGTTTGTGTTAAAATAAGCTAAATATACATAAAAAAGGATGTAGGATAATGGAAGCTATACTTGAAATGGATGGACAGATCCTGATGTGGATACAGGAGAATCTGAGAAACGATATTTTGACGCCTGTCATGCAGGCAGTCACCAAGCTCGGAGACTACGGCGGACTGTTCTGGATACTGATCGCACTGACGCTTTTGATCATTTCGCGGACCAGAAGAGTAGGACTAAACTCGGCACTTGCTCTTGCATCCATGGGTATAATCAACAATCTCGGAATAAAGCTTTTGGTCAACAGGACAAGACCGTATGAGATACTTCAGGAGCTCGAGGTCATAACGAGTAAGCCGCACGACTCCTCGTTTCCGTCGGGACACACTGCGGTAGCGTTTGCCATGTCGACGGTATTTTTGCTGACCCTGCCAAAGATCATGGAGAAGAAGGTGGCAGTTAGGATAAGCATCGGATTTTATATATTGTCAGCATTACTTGCATTTTCAAGGCTTTATCTCGGTGTACATTTCCCGACGGATGTGCTTGCAGGTATACTGCTCGGTATAGGCGGCGGCATACTCGGAAGCTTTGTCGGAAATAAGATATGGGAGCATTTTCAAAGGAAAAATGAAACCGTAAATAAAAAGGAGAATGAAACAGATGTCGATGATAAGTGAAACAGCAAAAAGGATGAGAAGTGATGCACCCGTGCTTGCGGCGTCATCGATAGAGATGAGAAATTCGGCTCTTGGGATCATCCGTGACAGACTGCTTGGCAGCTGCGAAGAGATATTTGCAGAGAACAAAAAGGATATGGCAAGAGCGCAGGAGAGCGGCATATCACCGGTTGTCATAAAGAGGCTTAGGTTTGACGAGGCAAAGCTCAACGATGTATGTGAAGGGCTCAACATGCTCATATCGCTGCCTGATCCGGTGGGAAGGGTAACTCTTAACAGGGAGCTTGATGAGGGACTGCTGCTAAAGCGTATTAGTTGCCCCATAGGTGTGATCGGCGTCATATTTGAGGCGAGACCCGATGCCCTGGTGCAGATCGCATCGCTGTGTATCAAGAGCGGCAACTGCGCCCTGCTAAAGGGAGGCAAGGAGACCGCCGACACAAACAGCATACTGTTTAAGCTGATACATGAGAGCGTGGTGGAAGCGGGTCTGCCGGAGGGGGCGCTCAGTCAGGCGACGTCTCACGATGAGATAGATGAGCTGCTCTCGTGTGACAGGGAGGTGGATCTGATCATACCGAGAGGCTCCAATGCCTTTGTCAGATATATCATGGATCACACACGCATACCGGTTATGGGTCACGCCGACGGGATATGCCATATATATGTTGATGAAAGGTGTGATATGGATATGGCGATCAAGGTCATAACCGACGCCAAGATCCAGTACACCGCCGCCTGCAACGCGGTGGAGACCCTGCTTATCAACAGAGCTGTCGCGCCTGCCATACTGCCAAAGCTTGCTGAGGCGCTAACAAAGGAGAACGTAAAGCTGCGCGGGACGAAAGAGGTCAAGGACATATTGCACGATGTGAAGGGTGATTTGGAGACCATAACCGATGATGATTTTGACAATGAGTACCTGTCACTCACGGTCGGCGTAAAGCTCGTTGACAGTGTGGATGATGCCATAAGTCATATAAATATGCACGGGTCTCATCATACCGACTCGATAATAACGGACGACGCCGATACGGCGGAGAGATTCATGCAGATGGTCGATTCCGCGGGTGTATATCACAACTGCTCGACCAGATTCTCTGACGGCTTCAGATATGGCTTCGGAGCGGAGGTTGGCATCAGTACGGGCAAGATACACGCAAGAGGACCTGTCGGACTCGAGGGGCTTGTGACATATAAGTACAGGCTCTACGGACACGGTCAGACGGTTGGAGAGTACGCAAGCGGCGAAAAGAGTTTTCATCACAGAGATCTATAGGAGAGATAAAGTGTCGGTACTAAACGGATTACAGCCTGAAAGGGTATTTTATTATTTTGAAAAAATAGCCTCCATCCCGCACGGCTCGGGAAACATATCGGCTATCAGTGCGTATATCGCTTCGTTTGCCGAAGAAAAGGGGCTTGACAGTGTGAGAGATGATCCGGGCAACGTGATCATACGAAAGCCGGGAACTGCCGGGTATGAGGACAAGCCTGTCGTGATACTCCAGGGACATATGGATATGGTCTGTGAGAAGGATGAGGGCTGCGACCTTGATATGGAGAGCGAGGGACTTATACTTCAAACGGACGGAAGCAGGGTCACGGCAAAGGGGACGACCCTTGGCGGCGACGACGGAGTGGCAGTGGCTATCATGCTTGCCATACTGGAGTCTGATGATATAGCTCATCCTCCGATAGAAGCGGTATTTACCGTGGATGAGGAGATAGGTATGCTCGGTGCCGCAGCCCTTGATATGAGTTCGCTTATGGGACGTATACTTATCAACATAGATTCCGAGGATGAAGGGGTCATAACCGCAGGTTGTGCCGGAGGCGCGCTGATAAAGGGAACCTTTTCGGTAGAATGGGAGGATGTACCGGCGCCCCAAAGCAGCGATGACGGCTCGACCGGAAGTATCTCTGCGTTCAGGCTCGGTCTGACCGGTCTGATCGGCGGCCACTCGGGTATCGAGATAGATAAAAACAGAGCCAATGCTCATGTGCTCTTGGGAAGAATGCTGGAGGATTTGGCTAAAGACGACGGCTTCAGGCTGTCACGGATCGACGGCGGAAGTAAGGATAATGTCATACCTACTGTGGCGACGGCAATCGTTATGGCGGATGAGGACAGGCTTCGGGATAAGGTGATAAAGTGGGAGAGGATATTTGCGGATGAGTTTGCCTCGACCGATCCCGACATACACATAGGTGTTGAAGAATGTGATATCGATAAGGTGATGAGCCGGACCTCACAGGAAACGGTGATATCGGCGCTCAGAGCTTTGCCAAACGGAGTGCAGAGGATGAGCCCGGAGCTTGCCGGCACGGTAAGGACATCCCTCAACATCGGGGTCATGAACCTAAGTGATATCGGGTTTGAGATAGGACTGCTGGTGAGATCGTCCGTCACTTCGGAGAAGGAGGAGCTCATAGGCCGCGTGTGCCGCATTATCAAAATGCTCGGCGGAGGCGTGGATGTGAGCGGCGACTATCCGTGCTGGAGCTATAGGAGAGAATCGCCTCTCAGAGACCACATGGTCGCAGTCTATAATAATATGTACGGTCATGAGCCGAAGGTCGAATCAGTACACGCAGGTGTGGAGTGCGGTTTTTTTGACAGAGGTATAGCTGATCTGGATGCGGTATCTATAGGGCCTGATCTAAAAGATATACATACTCCGGCAGAGTCCATGGGCATAGAGAGTGTGAGACGTATATGGGAGTATCTGCTTGAGGTACTGAAAACCATGTAGAAAGATGAGGTGGGAGATATGAATAAGCTTGCACAGAGAATAGGAATATGGGTTATACTGCTCGGACTGGCGGTGTGGTTTATCGTGATGGGATGGTGGATCGCGCTGATAGTTGAGTGTGTTGTCACTATAGCTTTGTTTGTTGGGATAGCATTTTTCATGGTAAGCTTTACACTTAAGCGAAAAGCGCCTGTGTCTATGGGTACCGTCATAGGGCTTGAGGAGGACAATAAGGAGCTAAACAGCTATGTGCGTGATGCCGTGGAGTGGCTTGAACAGGGAGAACTCTGGGAGCGGACCTCTGAGGATGGGCTCAAGCTTCGCGGCAGATTTATAAAAAAAGAGGGCTCGCACACCTATGCTATCTGCTGTCACGGATATACCAATCACCGGCTGCAGGATATATCAAATCAGGCAAAAAGATTCTACGAGATGGGACACAATATATTTGCCGGACACGCCAGAGGTCACGGAAGAAGTGAGGGAGGATATGTTGGCATGGCGTGCATGGAGCGAAGGGATGTGTCGGGCTGGATAGACATGATCGTAGAGATGGATCCCGAGGCGCGGATATTTTTATACGGGGTGAGCATGGGCGGTGCGACCGTGATGACGACCTCCGGAGAGCTGCTGCCTGACAATGTGAAGTGCGCGATAGAGGACTGCGGGTACTCCTCGATCTGGAACGAGTTTAAGCATCAGCTTGGTGATACTTTCGGTGTGCCAGTTTTTCCGACGCTGTATATATGTGAGCTTATAACGAAGGTGAAGTACGGGTTCGGATATCATGATCACTCGGCGCTCGAGCAGGTAAAGAAGGCTAGTATACCGATCCTTTTTATTCACGGAGACAAGGATACTTTCGTGCCGTATGATATGATGCAGCCGTTGTATGAGGCGTGCGGTTCAAAATACAAGAAGGCGCTTACGATCCAAAATGCGGAGCATGCCGAGAGCTATCAGGTCGATCCTGATCTGTACTGGAAGGAAGTAGGGGAATGGCTCGAAAAATGGCTGTAAAGTTCAGCTGATATATTTGGCAGGAGGGGACAGATGTCAGAGCTGTATCAAAAGGGAAATATAGGAAAGGGCGTACAGATCGCCATGATAATCGGAAATGCCATTCTGCTTTTCGGGTATCTGTGCGGTTGGATGGAAAGTGATAACATGGCGCTCTCCATGCTGTCCTTTGCGTTTTGCTATATACTGCCTCTGGTATTTATAGTCGGACTGTACGGGCTTCGAAGCGGGATCATGTGCTATACGCTTGTGCTGGTTCCGACTATTTTTATGTCGACTGCGGACACGTTTTTGCTGTCCTTTCACCTGGTCTTGCTATATGTAGTCGGCTTTGTGGTGGAGAGAGGATTTTTAAAAAGCTTTGTAAAGACGATAATATCCGGGATCATCTCGGGCTGTGTCCTCAATGCGGTACTGTTCTTTGTCAACAATCTGGTCGCCGAAAGGGACTTTTCCAACATACTCGGAAAGGCGGATGCGTTCAGCCTGATCGATGTGGCTATGCAGATAGTCATTGCCTATATTATCCTGCATCTTTTATACAGATTTTTACCGGAATACATATCACAGCTTTTCCAGGTCGGAAACTTTCGTTTTCATGTGAAAAATGACGCGTATCAGGACTATCTGAAGCGCCGCCCCAAGCATCCGCTTGGACAGACCATATCGAGCCTTATTGCCGGGCTTGCCATACTGCTTGGCGTGGCTGCCGCGCTGGTAGCCAATTCGCTTATACCTGATCTCGGACAGGTCATCGAGAGAGGACCGATGTCTGCGAGCGGATCAGCAGTATCGGGACAGTTTGCGGGGGCAGCTCTGCCGCCGGATGCAGTAAGTGAAGGCTTCTGGGGAGGAGTTGATGCCACGTCGTCCGCAACTGCCGTGTCGGGAGGTTCCGTGACCGGTCAGACAGGAAGCGGCGGCGATAGTGCTCCTGACAACGATGAGAACAAAAGACCGTTTGCAGATATCAATTATCTAAACAGGACAAAGATCGGGGCATTCACAAACCGTGACAGAAGCGGGAATGTTTTTATTTTTAACAGTGAAAGCCTTGCGTTTGATATAAAGCTTATACTCTTTCTTCTGAATATAATCATGCCGATAGTTGAGATCATCATTTATCTGCTCGAAAAAAGGGCAATACGCCCCATAGCTGATATGGCGATGTACATGGGAGAGTTTGCGAGTGATTCAATAGACGGCAGGGAGGCAGCGGCAAGCAAGATAAATGACATGGATATTGTCGCAAACAATGAGCTGTCCCAGCTTCATGAATCAATAGGTTATACCGTAAATGAGGTAATAGATTACATACAGAAGATACGCGAGGAGCAGCAGCTCAAGGAGGACTTAAGGGTCGCCCAGAAAGCAAACGAGGCAAAGTCAAACTTCCTTTCGAATGTCTCTCATGAGATACGCACTCCGATAAATGCGGTTCTCGGGATGGATGAGATGATCCTCAGAGAGACCGATGATATGCGAATCAGAAAATATGCAACAGACATCAAGAATTCGGGAAGGACGCTGGTTTCTCTTATAAATGACATTCTTGATTTCTCCAGGATCGAGGCAGGCAAGCTGGAGATATTGCCGGTCGAATACGAGATGAGCTCTACGCTTAACGACCTTGTAAATATGATATCCGTAAAGGCGGAGGAGAAGGGACTTGAATTCAAGGTCGATGTGGATGAGACCATACCACATCTGTTGATCGGTGATGAGATACGTGTCAAGCAGTGCGTCATCAATATTCTCAACAATGCCGTGAAGTATACGGAAAAGGGCTCAGTCTCCATGAGTGTGGGATATGAAAAATGTGATGAAACACACATCATGTTCAAGGTAAGTGTAGCCGATACGGGAATAGGAATGAAAGAGGAGGATCTCCAAAGACTGTTTAAGCCCTTTGAGAGGATAGAGGAGAACCGCAACCGCAATATCGAGGGCGCGGGGCTGGGAATGAGCATAGTTAAGCAGCTTCTCGACATGATGGATTCGAAGCTCGATGTAAAGAGCGTGTACGGAGAGGGCTCTGTTTTCTCATTCTCGCTGAAGCAGGAGGTCATCTCATGGGAGCCCATGGGTAATTTTGCCGAGATGTATGAAAGATCCATTGAAAGCGCCAAAGCGTATCGGGTAATGTTTGTTGCGCCGGAGGCAAAGATACTTGTTGTAGATGATACCAAGATGAACCTGACCGTCATCCGCGGACTCCTCGAACCGACGATGGTTAAGATAAAGACTGCCATGAGCGGTATGGAGGCTATAGAGCTGGTAAAAAAAGAGCATTTTGATATGATCTTTCTGGATCAGAGAATGCCGGGACTTGACGGTATAGAGACTCTCGCTGCCATGAAAGCGCTGCCCGAAGAGGGAATGGGAGAGGCAGGAGAGTGCAATATGAGCTCAGGGGTTCCTGTAATAGCGCTTACTGCCAATGCAATATCGGGAGCAAGGGAGAGATTTATCAAGGCGGGGTTTGATGACTATTTGACCAAGCCTATAGACTCCAAAAAACTTGAATCAACGATACAGAATATGCTTCCAAAGGATAAGGTTATCCGTGAGGGAGATGAGAAATACGAAAAGTGTGTATCAGCTAAAAACACGGTATCTGATGATGCGACTGCAGATCGTGTACAAATTGACAATAACAGTGATATAATGCCTGATACGAACTCTCCAAACGATGAGAGACTGAAACGATTCGCAGATATAGGGGAGATCAGCTTTAAGGCGGGTATGGAAAACTGCATGAAGGAAGATATTCTTCTTGAAGCTGTGCAGGATTTCTATGTGGCTTCCAAGACCGGAGCGGATGAGATAGAAGGGTTCTTTAACGATCTGGATGCAAGGAACTATACCATAAAGGTGCATGCCCTGAAGAGCTCTGCAAGGCTTATCGGAGCACTGGAGCTGTCTGATATGGCGGCTTATCTCGAAGCCTGCGGTGATGAAGAAAACTGGGATGAGATACATGAACTTACACCAAAGCTGTTGGCAGATTACAGACTTTTAAGTGAAAAGCTTTCAGCATTATTTGATGCAGAACCGGAGGATGATGACAGGGAGGAGATCGCTGTTG